>JALZCN010000376.1 GCA_030863045.1 Actinomycetota bacterium
TCTCGCTGCTGAACGCGCTGACCGGGCTGAGCGCGGCCGCGGCCGGGCTGGCGTTGAACAACACCGCAATGATGGTCGGCGGCATGATCGTCGGCGCCTCCGGGTCGATCCTCACCAACCTGATGGCCAAGGCGATGAACCGGTCCATCCCGGCGATCGTCGCCGGCGGGTTCGGCGGTGGCACAGTCGCGGCGGCCGGTGAGCTCGGCGACAAGACTCACCGGGAGACCAGTGCGGCAGATGCCGCGGTCCAGATGGCCTACGCCAACCAGGTCGTCGTGGTGCCTGGTTACGGCATGGCGGTGGCGCAGGCCCAACACGCCGTGAAGGACATGGCCAAGCTGCTCGAGGACAAGGGCGTCCAGGTCAAATACGCCATCCATCCGGTGGCGGGCCGCATGCCCGGCCACATGAACGTGCTGCTCGCCGAGGCCGACGTGCCCTACGAGCAGCTCAAGGAGATGGACGAGATCAACGGCGAGTTCAACCGCACCGACGTTGCCCTGGTAATCGGCGCCAACGACGTGACGAACCCGGCCGCCCGAAACGACCCGAACTCGCCGATCCATGGCATGCCGATCCTGAACGTCGACGAGAGCAAGTCGGTGATCGTGCTCAAGCGCTCGATGAAGCCCGGGTTTGCCGGCATCGAAAACGAGCTGTACTACTCCCCCGGCACCGCGATGCTCTTCGGCGATGCCAAAGCCTCCGTCGAATCAGTGATCGAGGAACTCAAGTCCCTCTAGACCCGCAGCGTACCGGCCAACCCCTACGACAGCGTCTACTGCGTGCGGCTGGCACAGGCCGCGGTGCACGCCGCGATGTCTGGAAGCACCGAGATGGTCGTCGGCCGGTGACGTCGGCGATTCGTGCTTATCCCGATGGCGCTGGCCGTCAGCAAGCGCAACCAGGGGTGGACCCGCACGGTGATCTGTGGATGTCGGTTCTGGAAGCCACCGGGCAGCCACCGCGATTCGGTGCAGGACGGCAGCGAGAATCGCGCAACGAGCACCCGGGCGCAACCCAGTGCAGCGTTTCGGGCACAATCTGTGCTCACTCGCCCGGAGGGAGTTTGCTGTGGAGAACGGCGCCGGTACCAGCGTGCGTAAGCTGAACGTCTTTGACGGTCTCGCCCTGCTGATCGCCCTCGGGCTCTCCGGGGTGGGATTCCTCTTCGGGTTCATCGGCAGCGGCGAGACCGGTGCAACCACGTCCGCTGACCTCACCGTCACCCCGGACAACGCGACTCGCCAGTTGGCTCCCGGTGCGACCAACAAGTTCCCCGTCTACATCAGCAACACCAACGACTACGGCGTTCGAGTCGCCTCGATCAGCGCGGGCACGTCGAAAGCGACTCCGGGAGGATGTCCCGCTGGCACCGTTACCAGCGCGCCGCTAGAAAGCCCGGCGGGCTTCATTAGCCCTAACGGCATACGGACCTACGACCTCGAAGTGACCATGGCGCCCAACGCGGACCCCAAATGCAAAGATCAGTCATTCACGGTGCCGCTGACCGTCACGCTCGCTTCCGCCGCCGCTGACCGGTAGTAGTGACGCCGCCAACTGTTATTCGACGGCGATCCGGACCGCGTCGAACGCCGGGGTCTGGTTGGCCCGCTGCATCATCGGGATCCGGTGCGAGCCATCGCCGGCCCACACCGCGCACTGTGCGACACCCTTGCCGGGCAGTCCGGGCACTCTGACCCGGACCGTGTCGGGCCTTGCGCCGCCGCGGCCGTCCTCGGTGGCGATGAAGGCGGCAGGTTCCGCATCGGGTTCGGGGGCGACGTTGGTGTCGCCGAGCATCCGGCAGGCGGTGTGGAAATGCCCACGTTGCAGGCCGTCATCGTTGAGCTCGGAGCGCTCCAGGTAGTAGCCGCCGTCTGCCGCGGCGAGGAAGCGGTCGCGGACCAGGTTGCGGCTGCTCACGGTGATCGTGAATCTTTCACCTGGCCGCACCTTGCGCGGTGCCGACGTGATGAGCAGCGACGGGTTCTTGTCGGCAGCGGACACCTCGCCGAACGACGTCCGCACGCATCGCGGTGCGTCCTGGAAGCCGTTGTGCGGTTCGAGGCCGCTGTTGGCGCAGTCGGTACCGAGGATCTCCAGCCCGTTGTTCGGCTTGTTTTTCCTGTTCTCGTTGTCCCGGTCGGACGTAGGCCGGTCGGAGCCGTGGTCGTGGCCGGCCTGCTTTTGTGCGTTCCCATCGTCGGCGTTTCCGTTGTCCCGGTCCCTCTTCCGATCTCTGTTCCGGTTCCGGTCGCGGCGCCTGTCGTCGGACCTGTCGCCGGGACCGGCTGCGCTGTTAAGCACAGCCGCTGACAGGTCGCCACCGGTGTGGTTGTGGGCCGAGGCCGAGCCGGTCATCAGCGCAATGCCGGCGACCACCACCGCTGCTGCGACGAGGGCCAGAAGCCGCGTCGCTGTCGGTAGTCTGTGCTTTCCGCGTCCTGCCATCAATTTCTCTCAATCATCGAAAGATAGGGAGCTCGGGCGCGCCGGTGGATCGGCCCGCCTACTTCTCGAGGTACTGACCGTCACCAACGCCGGGCGGCGTGTCTTGGGCCGTGCTCCTCCGGTGCGACGGCCAGTGCCAGCGACTGGCCACCGCGCCGCAAAAAACTGCCCCGGAGGAAGGCGAACAC
>JALZCN010000378.1 GCA_030863045.1 Actinomycetota bacterium
AGCGGACTGTAAATCCGTCGGCGTATGCCTTCCAAGGTTCGAATCCTTGACCCGCCACGCAGCAGAAACGGTCCCTGCCCAGTCCGAACACGGTCGTAGGCCGACCTTTGTTGTGTCCGGCGCTGTCCGGGCGTGTCCGGCTGTTCACGCCAGTCGCGCCCTATATGCGCCTAGCGCCTGCCTCGGCTGAGTTGTCACCGCAATGACCTTGTTCGGTGGGTTTTGTGGACCGTTGCTCGCGGCGGGAGGAATTCCGCCCTGGCGTGCGTCGATGGAGCGGCCACCCATCCGCATCGGAGGCGGGGGGCTTGGACTTGTAAGGTTCCGTCACTCGTGGTGTTGATCCGAATGCCTGGTCGGTTCGAGACCGTAGCTACCACCGGGCTCGGCGCCGAGGGCCCCGGGTGTCGCCAAGCTTGTGCAGAGTCGTCGAGGAGCGCGTGAGGTGATCCGATGCCGTTGACCCCCGCCGACGTTGCCAACGTCGCGTTCAGTAAGCCACCGATCGGTAAGCGGGGTTACCACGAGGACGAGGTGGACGCCTTCCTGGACCTGTTGGAGGCCGAGCTGGCTCGGTTGATCGAGGAGAACAACGATCTTCGCAACCAGGTCGAGCAGCTCGATCAGAAACAACGGGCTGCGCCGGTCGACACCGGGCCTGATCTTTCCCCGGTGGAGCCGCGTGGACCGGTGATGGCCCCCGTGCCGCCGCCGCTGAGGGAGCAGACCTCGGCAGGTGGTGATCACAATGGTCAAGCCGCCAAGGTGCTGGGTCTGGCCCAGGGGATGGCTGACCGGTTGACTGGTGAGGCCAAGGCCGAAGCGGACGGGATGTTGAGCGAGGCCCGCAGCAGGTCTGAGCAGCTGCTCTCTGAGGCGAGGATGAAGGCCGATGACCTGGTCAATGAGGCCAGGACCCGGGCCGAGATCATGCTCACTGACGCCCGTACCAGGGCCGAGACTGTGGAACGGCAGTCCCGGGAGAAGGCGGCGTCGCTGGAGCGCGATGCGGCACGCAGGCACACCGAGATCATCAGTGCGTTCAGCCAGGAGAAGAGCGCTCTGGAGAAGAAGATCGATGAACTGCGCGCCTTGGAGCGTGAGTACCGCACCCGCTTGAAGACCTACCTGGCCGCACAGCTGCGAGAGCTGAACGGGTCCGGATCCGGTGCACCAGGGGCCCCGATGCGCAACCGGCAGGGCTTGATGGCCTCCGGGGCAGGCGCGCACGCCGAAGCGGGATCTCGGTAACAACGGGGTTATCACAACACCGCGCGCGACCTCTCCGAGGCGTTGGCCCGGCGGTCGGGCCCGCCTTGATCGAATGAGCGAGACCGGTCAGGGCCGAGCCAGCTGGTGCCCGTCAGCTGCTCCATGACCACGTGGACGGGTTGTGCGCAGACATCAAGCGGGCAGGGGGAGCGCCCCTGCCGTGGCAGACAAAGACCGAGGCGATCACGGCGATGCGGGAATTGACCGGTGCGCTGCGGGCAATCGCTTTCCAGGCGGTGTGCAACGCGCCGGAGTGACTGCGCCGGCTACCTGGCATGACACCGAACCAAACCGAGACATCTACGCAGCAACGACGACCGATGAGAGGCGCTAACATGACTGATCACCTAACACCGCACGACCAGGACGACGGGTTGTTCCGCACGGCTGGGCCAGATGAGCGGCAGTTCGCGTCAGAGAACACTGACGTTAGACCAATGACGCGACCGTCCCGAAATCTGTTCTACAACGCGGCTAACCACGAAGCTGCGGAGCACCAGCGTCCGGCTACTCAACGCGACGAGGCGACGATGCGGTCACTGCGGTTTCCCTTCGACGAAGACGACTGTCGATAGCCGACGAGTCAGCTCCCTCTGCACACTCGGTCATCGGTGGCAAACGAGGACCGGCTCAAAGACAAGTCGTCTCGGACCCGGTTGGTTCAGCCAGCGAGGAGCGCGAGTCAGCCTTGGGAACACCTGCCTTTAGCGGCCGGATCCCAGCTTGGAAGATCGGGCAGCAATCAAGGAACTGACGTGCGCGGATGCGGACCTGGGGATATGGGCGAGTAAAGGGACGTAAGTGACCGCTGTTGACCCCAGGTGACTCCTACTACGGGCACGGGGGGGGGCACGCCCTCGGCCGGGATGTGCGATCTCAGCGCTCGGCGGCGGGAGGTGAAAGCCTGCGGTTAGCTGGTGCGGGCGATGCTGGACGCGGTGGATCTGGGCTTTGCGCGTGGAAATCGCCATGCTGGTTGAGCAACCGCTGAATATTCCCGCGATCGGACAGCTGTCGCGGCGGGGCGCGTTCGTACCCGTTGGAGTCGAATGGCTCGGGTGTCATCTCAAACAGCGCCCCTGACAGGGATGATCTCGCGTGGCTGACGTGCTTGTTGCGTGCGTCGTGGACGGGCTGCTGCCAGTCCAGCCCCGCACCGCCCAGCACGGACGCGAACTCCCACACCCCTTCCCGTGGTCGCCGCTGGGGAGCAACCTGGCGCAGACCGCTCTCCACGTGAGGGTGATGCGGGGCGGGACCACGGATGTCACCATCTGTTTGCGCAGTCCATTCCGGGAGGGCCACATGAGTACCTTCTCGAGCCCGTGGCAGAACCCGACTCGGGAGGAACCGGATCGCAATCTCGCCCTAGAACTGGTGCGGGTCACCGAGGCCGCGGCG
>JALZCN010000654.1 GCA_030863045.1 Actinomycetota bacterium
GTTTCCCACTCACGAGTGCCCCCGCCAGCAAGCTGACGGGGGCACCTTAGGATCACCCGGATGTCGCCCCTGTTGCGCCCGGCCGCTGTCCTGGCGACCGTGCTTGCCCTCGGAGGTTGCACTGTCCAGGCTGTGGGCGGCGGTCAGTCCAATGACCTCGCGGGGTCAAACTTCCAGGCCCAGCCCGGCGCCGCGCAGCTCCAGCGGGGTCCCGCCGGGCGGGTGATCCCGGGCCTGGAGCGATACTACAGCCAGCCTCTGACCTGGGGCAGCTGTACGGAGTTCGCCACCACCGACCTCGATCGGGAATCTTTCGCGGATCCTGGGCTGCAGTGCACCCGAGTGGAGGTGCCACTGGACTACGCCGCCCCGCAAGGGCGTATCGCGCGGCTCGGCCTGCTCCGCCGCCTTGCCGACAATCAGCTGGAGCGGCTCGGGTCGCTGCTCGTCAACCCCGGCGGGCCAGGTGCGTCGGGGATGAGCGCAGTCGCGTCCCTCGCCCGGTCGGTACGGGGGACCGATGTGGGCCGCCGGTTCGATCTGGTTGGATTCGACCCCCGAGGAGTCGGTGCGAGCCAGCCGAAGATCGTCTGCCGGAACACCCAGGAGCAGGATGCCGAGCGGCTCGATCTAGACCTGGACACCTCACCTGCTGGGGTCGCCCAGACCGAGAGTGAAAATCAGGCTTACGCCGCGCTATGTGCCCAACGGGTGGGCGAGGACGTGCTCGCCAACGCCGGCACCAGGGACATCGCCCGGGACATGGATGTGATGCGCTCCGCACTCGGCGACGAAAAGCTCAGCTACCTGGGCTACTCCTACGGCACCCGGATCGGTACCTCCTACGCCGAACAGTTCCCGGGCAACGTTCGCGCGATGGTGCTCGACGGTGCGCTGGACACGAACGAGAACCTGGTGGAAAGCCTGGTGAATCAAGGCGCGGGTTTCCAGCTGTCGTTCGACGCGTTCGTCGGTTGGTGTCTCACCCAGCCGCCGTGCTGGTTGGGCACAACCCCGAAGGACCAGGCCAACCAGAGGTTCCAGCAGTTGATCCGACCGCTGGCCACTGCGGCGCTGCCGGTGGGCGACCGCAAATTGTCCTACAACGATGCGACCACCGGCACGATTCAGGCGCTGTACAGCGACAAGCTTTGGCCGGTGCTCAATCGGGGTCTCACCGAGCTGGCCAACGGAAACGGTTCAACACTGCTGACCCTGGCCGACATCTATTACCAGCGCGATGACAACGGCTACTCCGGCAGCCAGGACGCCTTCAAAGCAGTCCGCTGCCTCGACGACCCGCCAGTGACGGATCCCGCGGTGAACCTGGAGGCCGACCGGCGCTACCGGCTGGCCGCACCCTTCCTCGACGATGGGCAGCCGCCGTCGGCAGCCCGGGACGCCTGCGTTTTCTGGCCCGCACCACCGACCGGCGAGCCCGGGGAGCCGCAGATCGAGGGCTTGGCGCCGGTTTTGGTCATCTCCACGACCGGTGATCCCGCCACCCCGTACGAAGCGGGGGTGCAACTGGCTCGCCAACTCCGCGGCAAGTTACTCACCTTCAACGGCAACCGGCACACCGTCGCCCTCCAAGGGGTCGAGTGCGTGGATGAAATGGTCACCAACTACCTCGTTCGGCTCGCCCTGCCCAAGCGCTCTTCGCTGTGCGTGGCTTGAGTAGCGGTGTGCGTGCCCCCGATCATCAGGGTGACCACTGCTCCGACCAGGCACACCCCCGCGGTGAGCAGGAAGATCTCTTTGTACTGCGTACGCAGCGCGGCCTCCAGAGCGAGCTGGTAGCCCGCGAGCTGCTGCTGGTACACCTCAGCGCTGACGCCGAAGGGCAGCGGGGGGGCCAGCTCATCGGTGAGTTCCCGGAAACGGTGCAGGCCCCAGGCCGACAGGGCGGCGACGCCCACGAGCATCCCGGTCATCCGGGCCACCACCACCGCGGCGGACGCCACGCCGTGCCGGTCGGCGGGGGTCGCGCGCAACGCCGCCGCGGACACCGGCGCGATCACCAGGCCGAGGCCGAAGCCGGCCAGTGCGAGATCGGCGTCCAGCCGGGGCAGCGTCAGCAGGCCGAGATCGTGACGGGCAGCCAGGACCTCTGCAGGCCAGCCCGCGATGAGCAGGTAGCCGGCCGCAGCCAGCAACATCCCGACCAGCGCGACCCCGGCGTCGCCGACCCGGCTCGCTACCAGTCCACCCAGGATCGCCCCGACCGGTAGCGCCACCAGGAACCGCACCAGGATCGCGGTTGCGGCGGCAGCGTCGTGCCGCAGCACAGTCTGCGCGTAAAGCTGGATGTCCACCAAGGTCACCAGCAGTGCTGCCCCCGCTGCCAGGCTCACTCCCAGCGCACCGAGGAAGACCCCCCATTGCATGCCGGCGGGATCGAGCAGCCGCACCGCTGCCCGTCGCTCCCACAGCACGAACGCCACCCCGGTCACCGCGGCCGCTCCCAAGACCGACCAACCCCATGACGGCAGCACCCCGCGAGCGGGTTCGGGGTTGTACAGCCCGACCACCAGCAGTCCCAGCATCAGCGCCAGCAGGCCGCCGCCCATCAGGTCCAGCGGTGCCCGATTGCGTGGTCCCAAACCCTCGGGTGCGGCCGAGCCTGCGGACCGAGCCTTGGCGGGGACGGCCAGCTGTACGGCTG
>JALZCN010000484.1 GCA_030863045.1 Actinomycetota bacterium
GGCGGCGAGCGGACCGATGAGGCGGCATGGCGCAGCTCACCATTGGCGAGGAGGTTCGCAGTGGGCTCGGACAGACAGCAACGCGAGCAACACCAGCAGCGGCAGGCTGGCGATCACGGCGTAGGACAACCCTTGGTGCCATGCCGAGCCGAACGTGACGAGATCCTCACGATGGGCGGCGTCGGCCAGCCCAGGCAGCGCGGCCATCGACACCGCACGGGCACTGAGATAGGACAGCGAGAACAACACGGCGTAGGACAGCTGCACGACGAACACGCCACCGGGCACCGCGCCGGCCAGCGCAAGCAGCACGTACATTGCCGCCGCCGGGCAGGCTGCCACGCCGACCGAGCGCGCCAACCTGCGGGTCACCGCGACTGCCTCGGGATCGGCCCGCCAGCGCATCGACGGGCGAGTCAACAGGCCCACCCGCGCCGCACCGAACAGCTGCAATGCCGTGTGCAGCGCGACGGACGACGTACTGCCCACCCCGAGCACGATCACCAGGTCGATCGGCACCTGATCGATCTCCAGGCCTGTCCCGTAGTACCAGCCGACCAGCACCACCGTCAGGATCAGAACGACGTTCTCCACGGCCGGTGCGGCCGACGCGAGGCCGAAACGCCCACGCGCTCGTTGGGCGGCCATGCCAAGATGCGCCAGGCAGCTCAGCAGAACCTGCGGTGCGACCAGCAGTACCAGCAGCGTGGTCAACCACAGACCTCGAGCTCGTTGCGCCGGATCGGAGATCCCGAGGCTCAGCGTCCAGGCCACCACCGGGGCGGCGATCATCAGCAACGCGACGACCGCCGACGAGACCGCGATTAACCACCCGGCCACCCGGCCGAGCACCTCCCTGGCCCGGGGCACACCTCCGGTGCCGAGGGCGCGGACCACGCCAGGCACCAACACCATCGCCAGTACCGGCCCGGCGATCAACGTGAACACTATGCTGGGCACGACGTAGCCGGCCTGGAAGCAGTTGGCGAAATAGGTGGGTCCCAGCACGGCGCCGACCACGACCAGCCGGAGCAACCCGGTGGCCCTGCTGACCAGCGTTCACCCGGCAACGACGGCCGAGTTCCGCGCTGTAGTGGTGGGCGTTTCACCCTCGAGCGCTGTCATCCAACCCACCAATCCGAAAGCGCGAGAGATTTCTCCCGAGCGGTGCGCCGGCAGCAGCCACTCGGAGGATCAGCGCGACGTGTTGCCGGACTCCTGAAATTCACGCGCGGACTGCCTGTCGATCTCGAACGGACGCAGGTTACCGGTCACCGTGTTGTCCATCACCGTGCAGTACGTGGAACCCTCGCCAATTCCGTCCTGCACGAGCGGCTAACCACTGATGTCGGGTTATGCTGGCGGGGCGGCGCATCTCGGCGACTATAGTCCACTCACCTTCCTGCGCGGGCAAGCCGCATCATAGCTCGGACAGTCTGTTTGGCTGCGTCGTAACACTTGCTTCGGCTGATGCCGTTGGAACTCTCTCGAAGTAGTAGATGTGCACGGGAACTTCCCCTGCGCCAAAAGTACCCTTGAATCTCTTGAGATCGGCAGTTTGGGATAGGCCGAATCATAGCTGCGCCGGTCATCGGCGCATGCGGCCTCGATCGCGCATCGATGGAGAAGTTCATTCGCGCCGGAGCCACGCGAGCGTTCTTTGTCCATCGCGCCCCGCCAGTAGGTGACTCGTGGACCCCTTGTCAGATTCATTATGCCGGCGATAGGCTCGCTCTGCCGCCAGGCTATCCAGACGGTGCAACGCTCGCCCAACGTGCGTGCTACTGTTGCGAACTTGGCCTGTGGGTGTTGGCGCTGCGCGAGCCAGCGCATCAATGTCAACGGATAACCCCGCTCCTGAGCCCATCTGTCGACGGAGTTCCGGTACAGCACGTTGAAGACAGGAATTAGCCGTCCAGTGTTGTCTGATTCTACAACGACGCCCCGCCGCTCTGCTTTGCGGGAATTGGATCGACCTTGCTTGTGAACCGTTTCGCCCAGACTGTGGAGAAACCGCCGTGAAGATCCAGTACCTGTGCGGTCCGCGCGGTGGAATGGACTGTACTCGGAGCCACTGATGCCCATGCTCGGGCATCATCCTTGCCCACCACAATCCGGGTGCGCAGGCCGGGATGGCGTCGAATTTCCCGGATGAGCGCACTGGTCTCCCTGGCGACGCCGGCCCGCCTTCGCTGAGGAAGCCGCTAGCATCAGCGCCCAGGTTCCAGTGGCGCGGAGGTGAAGTGAATAATCTCGGCAAGACCGAGTTCCGTAGCCGGGGCAAGATCAGGCGACGTCCATCTTCTCCTCGAAACAGCAACGTCGCGTCCGAGAAGTGATCGGAACTGCATATGCAATCGGCCCATTGTGGTGTCTTCGACAGCGCGATGCTCTCGTCTTGGTCAACCAGGTCTTCCCAAGCCGGACGAGCCTCCATGCCCTCTGCTTCAATGTAGACGCGGTATTCTTGCAGAATCACGATGTGGCCAGTTTCTCTCGATGCAATGGTCTAGAGGGTCCCATCCTCCGAAAGGCAGGATTTCTCGTAAACCGGCCGATGCAAAGCCGGGTCCCGCTTAGACACCACGTTTGGCCAGCAGCCCCACTAATCCAATAACCGGGCCGGACGGCCATCGCCGGTAACCGCCGCATTACTTACTGTTAGAGTGCTGAGCATGCTTCGTTATCGTGGCGGTCACCGTTGACGTTACCCTTAACCTTCCTCAGCTGGTCGGCACTGCGATGTTGGCCGACGGTCTGTTGGGTTCACCCAGACGGCTCTGGCAGGCCTGCCGTGATCGCGTCCAGTGCGACGTCAGGCCAGGGCGGCGCCGTCGATCGGGACGAATCGAGTTCCCAAGGACTGTTACCCGCGGATCGCTCGTCGGTCGCGTCCTGGCCCGCCGTGTGCTGCTCGCCCTCATCGCGGGTCGCCGATCTGGTCCGTGAACTCAACGCCACCGATGTGGCCAGGCCGTATGCATGTCGGTCCGTCGAGTTCATGGTGCGCCGCCGATTAGGCAACGACCACCTCGTCGGCTCGATGAGGGGAGGTGCCTTGCGGGACAGCAACCCCGGAACCGAGCTGACGGCTTGGGAAATAGCCGCTGAACAAGACTACCGAGCCATAGGGTTGGTTGCGCTTCCGTCTTACGGTGGACGCCGTGGAAGCACCAGGGACAGGTACCTCTGGCCGGCACCGGAAGCCGGGCGAAACCCCAACGGTAGTGATCGTGAGAGCGGTAGCGGCATTCATCGTCGTCGGGTTGGCTACCGCGGCCGGGGTCGCGTCTTTTCATGGTCCCACCCAACGTCCCTCCATTGCGTCGGCTCCTCCAGCAGCCGAGGTTGTCTCTGCCAACACGATGGCGGCTGATCCCGCCAGGAACCCTGCTGCTCCGATCGACCCGCGCGCTGCGACGTACCTCGAGGCGCTGGAGCGGGAGGGTGTCCCTGCGGAGGACGTCCCAACGCTGTTGCTCGTCGCGGACAGCGTGTGCATCCGGCGAGGCGACACCACGGTGCCTGCGCAAGTAGACCGGCTGATGACAGCTTTCCCCGGCCGGTGGAGCGCCCAGCAGGCCGCCATCATCGTGGACTTCGCGATCAAACACGTGTGTGCCTGATCGACCTCGCAGCATCGCGGCGGTGAGGTGGTTACACCGCGTAGCTACTTCGGTGATTACGGTATCTATCGATAAGGGTCTGTTCACTCAGGCAGGTGGCACAATCCCAGAATTTGATAACTGTAAGCAGCAAAACTGTACCAAACGGGGTAGGCGCGCGTTACGCTGCACCGCGGGATGAAGTCCCCGGACGCCAAGCTGGGGCAGCTGTCTGGCGGCCGGGCGACCGTGGATGCGGAGGCCGGACTTGAAGGATCGCTACGATCCGCCAAGCGCGCTACGCCGTCGAATCGGAAGCGATGTTACCGGCGGCGAAATGGCCCAAGGAATTCGCAAGATCTCCACCACGCTGATTGCGACTCGGGTCTTCTGCCACCCCCTCGGCTGGCTGGTGCGCGCCGGTCACCTAC
>JALZCN010000516.1 GCA_030863045.1 Actinomycetota bacterium
CGGAGCGCTCGTCGTCATATTCGAGCAGGAGCCGCTGAGCACGTAGGCGGGGGAACAGGCGCGGCGCGAGCCAGTCGTAGCCGCCCTCGACCAGCCAGCGGCTCTGTTGGTTGCCGCGACAGAGATGAAAGCCGAACGTAACGCCGGGACGCTGTCCCAAGACGATGTTGATGCTGCTATAGAAGTCAAGTAGCGGGGGGATGGATCTGAGGATGCTGAGGTTGCGATTGGTGCACTATGGTTGATCTTCGTGGAGCTTGAAAACAAGCCTTCGTGACGTCACATCCTGGCGCCGTTACGCTCGGCTTGTGTGCACGGACGATAGCCCGACCAGACTGCCGCCACCCGTGCTCCACGACTTTGAACCGGCCATCGAAATCGACCTAGAGCCCGTCGATTCCGTCCGGATCACCACGCTGATGGACAACGTCACCGACGTTCTCATGCCCCACCAAGGGCCAGCCCGCCGCGTCCAACTAGGGACCGGGCCGCGGAGGGCAGCGACGGTGATGGACAACGGCGAAGTTCCCGACGCGCTCATTGCCGAGCATGGCTTTGCTGGTGACCGTGTCGAAGGGCGAACGCGAATATCGGTTGCTCTATGACGCTGGCCCCAGCCCGCACGGCGTGGTCGAGAACATGCGCCGCCTTGACATCGACCCCAGCTCGATCGAGGCGATCGTGTGCAGCCATGGCCACTTCGACCACACCACCGGCATCGACGGGCTGATCCGGACACTCGGCCGGATCAACATGCCGGTGCTGATTCACCCCCACTTCTGGCGCCGTCGCCGCGTCGCGCTGCCCGGCCGCGAACCGCTGGAGATACCTACGACGAGCCGCCGGGCGCTGGAGCAGGCGGGCTTCGAGGTTATCGAGGAGCAGCAACCCAGCTTTCTGTTCGAACGGTCCGTCCTGGTCACCGGAGAGGTCCGCGCACTACCGGATACGAACCGGGCTTCCCACCACAGCAAGCGTGGCTGCAAGACGATTGGCAACCCGACCCCCTAGTTCTTGACGACCAGGCACTGATTTAGAACGTGCGCGACAAAGGCCTGGTGGTACTAACCGGGTGCGGCCACGCCGGCGTGGTCAACATCGCCCGCTATGCCCAGCGGCTTACGGGCAACCAGCCCCTGCACGCCATGCTCGGCGGATTCCATCTCAACGGGCCCCTTTTCGAGCCCCTCATCCCCCGCGTGCTCGACGACCTCGCCGCCCTGCACCCCAGCGTCCTCTCCCCGCCCACTGCACCGGATGGCGGGCTCAACACGCCATGTCCGCCCGCTTGGCCCAGCATTCATCCCGAATTGCGTCGGCACCACCTTCCACCTGTGACAGCTTGATCTTCATTCTTGCAACGCCCAGTCGCCGACACACATCCGCGCTGGCCGCTGTCCGCGCGCGGGTGTCGGTACGGTGTAGGCCTTATTGAGCGGCCCGTACGGGAACGCCACCGGGCGGCGGTCAAGGCGTCGTCGCCTGTGCGTCCGAGCGACCACACCGACGACCCAACGGCGCTGGAAGAACTCCTGGTGGGGAAGTTACAGTGGTGGTCACTCATCGAACGATAATGAGCATCATGGGTCACCATTCAGCGCATGGCATAGCAAATTGACATCAATCGGCGCGCAAGTGAATCTAGATGCACAGAAACCCTGGCCCATTTTACCGGTCGCCCCAGGAAGGATCAGCCTCCATCCTTCGCGTACGGCACGGCGCGGCAGCGCCTGGAGCGCATACTTTAGGTAACTCCCTACTCGCGGCGCCAGTGTACGGCATTTCAGGTTCCGATGTGCGAGTCCCTTCTCTTGCCGCTACGGAAGATCGTCACGATCTGCATCCGGCTCACGCCGCATAAACGGACGATCTCCGACCATGCCGATGCGAATGCGTCGCCTCACACATGATCTTGCCCGCTTCCACGGTGATGGGTGCACGGGGTGTGCTGGACGGACGCTTTCGGCGATCATGTACTCGTGGAGTATTGGCTGTCTAATCCCGAGGGACTGCTGGTTGTTCCGGAGACCAGGGTCGCGGAGTGCGCGGTGTTGGTGCTGTCTGGGTCCAGTGGCCGGGTCGAGGTCGATCGGGTTCGTCTGTTGGCCGACCGGGGCGCGGCTGCATTGTCCATCCGTTGGTTTGGTGATGCCGGTCAACCACCGGGGATCTGCGAGGTGCCGATGGAGACATTCGTCCCAGCTTTGGACCGGTTGGCTTCGCTTAGCGATCATCTTGCTGTACTCGGTGTCTCCAAAGGCGCCGAGGCGGCTTTACTCCTTGCCTGCCGGGATGCTCGTATCCAAGCGGTGGGCGCGCTGTCGCCATCGTCGGTGGTGTGGGCCAACGTGGGTCCTGGTGCCGACGGTGCGCACCAGCCCTATCGCTCGTCGTGGACCGAGGACGGTGTACCCGTACCGTTTGTGCCCTATGACGACACCTGGGCGCTCTCCTCTGTCGGCGGACAACCCGTATATCGCGGCTTGTATGAGCAGAGCCTGCGTGCTTTCCCCGCGCGTGTCCGTGAGGCGACGATTCCGGTCGAGCGCATCGCCGGCCGGGTGCTGCTGGCCGCTGGGGGAAACGATCTGGTCTGGCCCTCGGATTGGTTTGCCACCCAGGTGCGCGCTCGGCGGACCGCGCACGGGTTGAGTACTGAGGTCATCACCAGCACTCCGGCAGGGCATCGGGTGCCTCTGCCGGGTGAACCGGCATCACCGGCCGGGGGCGGGTGGATGGCACGTGGAGGCACAACCGAGGCTGATGCCGCGCTGGGCGTGCGCGTCTGGCCAGCACTTCTGGCTCTGCTGAATCTCAGCTAACGGCAAAAACTGTTAGGTGCAACGCCCTCTTTTGCCGCTGACCGGCCACTGCATAGGCAAGACGGCGGTGACGGTTCGAGCGGCCCGGCGAGCTGCTGTCAATACGATGAGACCATCATTGATGACCCCGGCGTGATAGCTGTGAATGCTGCCCTGGTTGCCCCAAGCGTCGCATTACACGTCCTGCTTGCCTACATCAGCATGGTGATGCAGCACTGTACCGTAGAGATGACCATTGTGCATTCGTGTCCTTCCGCGCGCCGCGAGCGAGCACACCAGGGCGGCGCGAACGTAGGCGCGGGTCAGCGATGATTGGTCGATGCGGATTCTGTTCTCGTCGACGTTCCCGGAGGTTTTGGGGCGATCGCGGCGCCAGCGATGTTCGACGCCATTCTCGACCTGGCCACTCAATGGCAGCCTCAGGTAGTCGTCCACGAGGCGGCCGAGCTGGCCGCGCCCGTGGCCGCCGCCGTCCTCGGCCGGCCCCACGTTACACACGGCTTCGGGCTGGTGGTCCCGCCGCATCGGATTGCCCTCGCCGCAGCCGAAATTACTTCCCTGTGGAACGCGGTGGGACTTGAGACCCGCCCGTACGGCGGCTGCTACGACCACCTCTACATCGACATCTACCCACCCAGCATGCAATCCGACAAGCTTGACCATGTGAGTCGCATTCAGCACCTACGCCCTGCATCGCTCACGCGGGTCGCCGGCGACGTGCTCTCACCGGCGGTGGCCGAGGTACTCGATGCCGGTAAGCCGGTCGTCTACCTCACCTTCGGCACGATCTTCAACGTCAACGACGCCTTCCGTGCCTCGGTGGCTGCGGTGGGCAGGCTGCGTGACGTCGTGGGTGTCGTGACGGTCGGACCGCACGGTGACCTCGACGCGTTCGGCCCCAGCCCAGCCACGTCCACATCGCCCGCTACATCCCCCAAAGCGACCTTCTTCCCCACTGCGCCGCGGTGGTGTCTCATGGCGGCTCGGGCACGCTGCTCGGCGCCCTGGCCCACGGCATCCCCCAGGTCTGCCTGCCCCAAGGGGCCGACCAGTTCCGCAACGCCCAGGCATGCGCCGCCGCTGGCGCCGGCATCGCCCTGATCGGCTCGGACGCCAGCACTGACCGCATCAAAGCCGCCCTGCGGCGGGCGCTCGACGACCCCAGCCTGCGACGCAATGCCGAGCGCCTCGCCACCGAAATCGCCGACATGCCCTCCCTTGATGACGCCGTCACTGCTCTTGAGCAGGGGGCCTGATCATCGACCGCAGCACTATCTCGACGGCTGGCCGACCGGAGAGACGCGCCGGCTCAGGCACTCGCCGTCACCCACCTCGGCGATGAAGGCGCGGACGCCCGAACAGCACGGTCATCATGGTTGAGACCACCACCCAATCCATCCGCACAGTCGTCCACTGCACAAGACCCGGCCTCGCCGCCGTCACCACCGCCACCGAACTGCTCAACCCACCGCACCGGCGCAGCTGACACCCATGACAATTCCTGACCCCTACGCACTGCAGTTACCGGTGATCGCCCTGGTCACCTCCGTCGGTGGCCTGGACGCCCTCACCCAGGTCCTGGCCCCGCTGCCGTCGGATCTGCCCGCCGCGCTAATCGTCGCCCAGCATCTGAGCCCCGACCGCGTCAGCCACCTCACCGAAGTGCTGCGTGACCGCACCGACCTGCGAGTGCACCGCAGCCAACGGCGATGAACTAATACCCGGCACTGTGCTGGTGACGCCCCCGGCACGTCATCTGCTGGTCACCTCCGAAGCTCGCATCGGGTTGCTTGACACCGGTGCGCTGCCCCCGGCCCGCCCCTCGGCCGACCTGCTGCTCGCCACCCTTGCCGTGACCTGCGGGCTCCGCGCGCTCGCCGTCGTGCTCACTGGCAAAGGCACCGACGCCCAAGCCGGGATTCGCGCCATCGCCCATTGCGGCGGCACCGTCTTCGCTCAAAACGAAGTCACCTCCGCACACTTTGGCATGCCCGGTGCTGCCATCGACACCGGACTCGTCCACAAAATCCTGGCCCTGCCCGACATTGCCGCTGCCATCCACTCCCACGTACACCGCTTCCACTGACACGCCAGCTACCGATCCCCACCAGCCATATCCACGCCAAGTCGGTTTGGCGTCCTCGGCCGCAGGCTGAAACTTCTCCTCCGACACACCCGGTACGGAGGCGTCAACTGTCGTGGACCAACTTCGTGGGGTACTGCACTCGTACCGCCTTAGGCGAGACTGTCACGCCAGCACCGGTACAAACACCAACCGGTGTCGACTCATCATGCCTTCCTTAACCGAGACGAAGCATGATTCGTCACTGGCGGTGTCGACATACACTGCTCCAAAGTGCCGATCTTGTGGCCTTCCGGATCGATCACAGGATGCCCCGCCAGTCCCGGAGATTCTCCGCGGCGAACATGGAATCGACCTTCTCCCGCCGACCCCAACCGACCTTGCACTGAACACACTGCTGGTCGATGAAGACCCTAGCTGGTCGATGACCGACCGGGAGGACAACACCGTTCGCACATGTCCACGCTGTCGGCAAGGCTCCGGTCATCCGCCACCCTCACGGCAGCGCACTCACATACCGCCGTGGCAAGTGGGACGGGCCCCGCTCTCGCGCCTGTCCCCAATTAGACGATCGGCGGCTGGAGCACCGGCCTTCGGCCACGTGCGAACGGTGCTGCCCTCGCCGTGGCAGAACCCATATCTCGGTGGAAGCTGATGGGCGACCGTGGTCTTGGTCCATGGAAACTGTCTCGGCGCTGGTCATGGAACCGCGTCACAGAGGTCCTCGGCAGCGCGCAGGTGCCGGCGAAGACGTTTCGGCTGCCCAGCTCAACCATGGACGGCAGCACCTCCCGTCCGGTGCAGCCCAGTCGAAGTTGCCGTCCTTGTGCGTTCCGCTCCGGCTGTCGGGCCCGGGATGTACGTTGGCCCCATCCCAGGCCCAAGGATGAAGGAGCGGTTCGCATGACGGTCAACCCCATCCCGGACGGTTACCCGCGCGTCATCCCCTACCTCTCGGTCGACGGCGCGGCCGACGCTATCGCGTTCTACGTCTCAGTTCTTGGCGCGACGGAGCGGATGCGCATGCGCGGACCCGACGACAAGATCGGTCACGCGGAGCTCGAGATCGGTGACTCGATCCTGATGCTCGCCGACGCGTCACCGCAGGGCGGTCCGAGTCCACGCGAGATCGGCGGCAGCCCGGTGACCGTGATGGTCTACGTCCCTGACGTCGATGCCAGCTATGCCGCGGCGATCGACGCAGGCGCCGAATCGGTTATGAAGCCGGAGAACCAGTTCTACGGTGACCGGGCCGCCGCCTTCACTGACCCCTTTGGGCACCGCTGGCATATCGCCAGTCACGTCGAAGACGTGTCACCGGAGGAGATGGACAAGCGGATGAAGGAAGTGATGGGCGGCTGAGTTAAGCCCGGCGACCTCGCTCACAATAAGCTTGCGAATGACCGGCGCGTCGCCCAGGGCTCCGGGCTTGCAGCCGAATCTGCACCCGTGAACACGTATTGTGTTCAAGATCAGGGCGACAACGGCGATGCCCGAGCGGGTGAGGCCATGCTGCAGCTTGGGTGGAAGCGGCTCTGGTACTCACTTCAGCCTGATTTCTGACATCCACACGGAACCGCCGCGCGCCGTGTATCTCTCCTCGCACCAACTCGGGAAAGATCAAGCAGATCCTCTGTCACAGACTAATGGCCCACCAGGTACCCGTATCGATGCGCTCGGCAGTACAAGCACTCCAACAATCGGCGCATCAAGACTTCGAGGCTGACCCGATGAACCGTAACTGCACGTCCAGTACGCCGAACAGGTAGGCCTGCTGGTCGAGCGCCACGCGACGTCGGCGAAAAGGATCCATGAGCGGTACCGGAGCGGAGGCGTGGAC
>JALZCN010000519.1 GCA_030863045.1 Actinomycetota bacterium
CCTCGAGACCGGCCAGGATCGCGATGAGGACGCCGATTGCCCAGTTCGTCTCCCGCGGTTTGCGGAATGCACCGGTGAAGAAGGTGCGGAACATGTGCGCGACGATGGCCGCGACGAACAACAGCGCCGCCCAGTGATGTACCTGCCGGATGAACAGACCACCACGGACCTCGAAGGAGAGCTCCAGGGTCGACTCGTACGCTCGGGACATCTCGACCCCGCGCAGGGGCAGGAAGGGGCCCTGGTACTCGACTTCGGCCATCGAGGGGTCAAAGAACAGAGCGAGGTAGGTGCCGGACAGCAGCAACACGATGAAGGTATTCAGCGCGATCTCACCGAGCATGAACGACCAGTGTGTCGGGAACACCTTGTTGATCTGCCGGCGCATGCCTGCAGCCAGGTGAAACCGCTGGTCCAGCTCGTCAGCTGCCCGCCCCGCCCTGGCCTGCAAGCCGGTGGACGTGGTCGGCGTCGTGTTCGCGCTCATGACCTCCGCTCCCAGAACGCTGGTCCTACCGGTTCGATGAAATCGCCGGTCGCGTAAAAGTATCCCTCATCGTTGACACCGATAGGCAGCTGAGGCAAGGCCCTCGTCGCCGGACCGAAGATCGGCTTGGCGTACGCCAACATGTCGAACTGGGATTGGTGGCATGGGCACAGCAATCGAGCGCTTTCTGCTTCGTAGAGGGAAGCGGGGCAACCAAGATGGGTGCAGATCTTGGAGTACGCGTAGAAGTCGCCGTAATTGAACCCGACCTGACCCTCGCGCTGGACCACTCGCGTTGCTTGCTCGGGACGTAGCCGGATGAGCATCACGGGGCTGTCGGAGGCGCGCAGCGCCTCGTGTGCCTCGTGCTCCGACCAGGACCGCTTGTACGGGAAGACTGTCGCGATGCCTCCGGCGGCGATGTCTTCGGGGCGCGCCAGCGTGAGGTGCTCGCCGGCATAGCGCAGAAAGACCGGCTCAGCATCGTGCGAACGCCAGGGTGTCGTCCACAGCCCGGCGTCGTCGCCGCCCTGCCACGGGTTGCGCACCAAGCCACCCAGGGCGAGGACTCCCACCCCGAGACCGAGGACGCCGGCCCCCGTGCCAGCTGCCCGCTTGATCAAAGATCGTCGCGCGATCTTGCTGCGGGTGCCGGTGTCAGCCATGATCGCGGCCGTGGTCACGCGGTCCACCTCCGTGGAGGCACCCTCGTGACGTTCCTGCACCGCGGTCTCGTGGGGAAGCAGGTGTTTGGCGTAGCCGATCGTCCCGGCGCCGATGGCGAATACGGACAACCCGAGCAGCACTCCGATGATCGGCGTATAGAGCTGGTAGATCAGGTGCTGGCTCCCTGGGCTGTCGGGTGCAGCGTACTCATGCGGCCAGAACAGGTAGGCCGCCAGGAATGCCAGCCCGGCCAGTGCCGCGATGATGAACCACCAGGCCACCTTGCGTTGGGCACGCTTCTCCGCACGGGTGCCCGGCAGCGGGAACGGATCGTCGAGGTGAGTGATGCTCACCCCGTCCAGCGCAGTGCCCAGCCGGACCAGTTCGTCTCGACTCAAATTCGACAGATCGGCATCACTGGGTGATCGTCGCTGCGCAGGCGACCCTCCGGTAGATTCGCCGCGGCCGCTCACGCTCTCGCTCCGATCCACAGCGTGACGGCGACCAGCGCGGTGATACCGACGATCCAGGCGATCAGCCCCTCCGGGACCGGGCCATAACCCCCGAGCGAGTAGCCGCCTGGGTTGTTGTGGCCCTCCGCGATCGACTGCACGTAGGCGATGATGTCCCGTTTTTCTTCCGGAGTCAGCTGCCGGTCGGAGAACTTGGGCATGTTCTGCGGTCCGGTCGTCATCGCGGTGTAGATCTGCTGGGCGTTCACGTCCCGAATCTCGGGAGCGTACTTGCCGGAGGACAGTGCGATACCGCGTCCGGTGAACTGGTGGCAGGACGCGCAGTTGAGCCGGAACGACTCGCCCCCTCGAGCGGGGTCGCCGCCGGCGAGGTTTTCCCTCGGGACCACCGGGCCGCCGCCGTTGGCTTGCACGAAGGCGCCCAAGGCGTCGACTTCCTCGGGGCTGAACTTGACCGGCTTCTCGGCAGCCTGCGCTTCCTGACGCGCTGCGGGCATTCGCCCGGTGGAGACCTGGAAGTACACGGCGGCCTCGCCGACACCGATCAGACTCGGCCCGCGATCTTGCACTCCCTGCAGGTTTGCTCCGTGACAGCTGATGCAGGCGTTGTTGTAGAGCTGCTCGCCCTGACGCACCAGTGCCGGATTCTCCTGGGCGTGCGCGGTCTGCGGCTGTGGAGCGAACACCGTGTACAACCCGCCGGCAGTCAACAACGCCACCGCGAGTGCGAGCATGCCCGCCACCCGGCGGCGCAGGCGGCCGTTTGCCCCCCGTCTCCGTCCTCGGGGAGCCCACCAGGCTGATTTTGATGCCTCTGGGTTCGATTCCTCCGGACTGGATCGGCCGTCGGGTGTGGCGCTGTTCATCTGTCTCGACTACCCCCGCTGTCTGGTTCGACGTTCAGTGTTCGGGCCGCGGCCGCCTGGCCTAGGGCAAGAAGTAGATGGTGGCGAACAGGCCGATCCACACCACATCGACGAAGTGCCAGTAGTACGACACCACGATTGCGGCAGTGGCCTGTGCCGGTGTGAACTTGCTCAACTTGGTCCGGACGATGAGGAAGATGAACGCGATCAGACCGCCCGTCACGTGCAAGCCGTGGAATCCGGTGGTGAGGTAGAAGACGGTGCCGTAAGCACCTGATTGAATCGTGACGCCCTCGTGAACGAGGTTGCGGTATTCGTTGGCCTGCCCCAGCACGAACAATGTGCCCATGATCAAGGTGATCGTGTACCAGAGCCGCAACCCGAATACATCGCCCTGTTCGGCCTTGAACACGCCCCATTGGCAGGTGAATGACGAGGACACCAGAATGATCGTGACCACCAGCGCGTAGGGAACGTCGAGGTGGATCGGCTCCCCGGTGGATTCCAAGATCGGCGGCCACGGTCCGTCGTTCTGCGCCTTCACCGTAAAGAACATCGCGAACAGACCGGCAAAGAACATCAGCTCGCTGGACAGCCAGACGATGGTGCCGACGCTGACCATGTTGGGCCGGTTCAGCGAGTGCACCCGTTGACTGATTGCGGGCGCGGCCAGGCTGGACGAGGGGGTCACGCTCAGCATTATGGCCAAAGGTGCTGCCCGCGACGGGACCGGGGCCGGCTGGATCGCCGCCAGAAGTGAGGTCCCGAGCTGGCCATACCGCCAACAGAGGTACTCGGCGCCAGAAACTATGACTGACGGTGACGCCACACCGCCCGCATCGCCGGGTGATCGTCAGAGCTACCATCGACGCCACCGCCCGCGCGGTGCCATGTATCCGGCCACTTGAGTACCTGCCGGTAACGCCAACACCGAGGACCTTGACCACCCGATGAACGCCCCTAGCAACGCCGCCACAGTGCTGGTTTTCAGTCACCGGCCGGAGGTGCGCGAGGCCATCATCAATGCTGTCGGCCGACGTCCAGCCGCCGACCTCGGCCTCCTACACTACGTCGAGGCCGGGACGATAGCCGAGGTGCTGGCCGAGGTCGACGCGGGCAGAGTGGACCTGGCGATCCTCGACGGTGAGGCGAAGCCCACGGGCGGGATGGGACTATCTCGGCAGCTCAAGAACGAGATCGCGAAATGTCCGCCGGTGATCGTTTCAGTGCAGCGCAGGGACGACCGCTGGTTGGCGGTGTGGTCACAGGCCAACGCGGTGATCGTGCACCCGCTGGACCCTTTGGCCGCCGCGGAGACCGTGGCCGAGGTGCTGCGCTCGCATCAGCCGCACGCGGCGAACGGCTGAGGTTGCGCACCGTGGTGGCGCCGTCCCGGTCCCGGAGCTGGCCGGCCTTGCTCACTCAACTGATCGCCGGAACAGACCTCGATGCCCCAGACACGGTGTGGGCCATGGACCAGGTGATGTCTGGTACGGCCACGCACGCTCAGCTAGCTGCGTTTGTGGTGGCACTGCGTGTCAAAGGCGAAACTCCGGCCGAGATCGCCGGCCTTGCAGCCGGGATGCTCTCGCACGCCCGCCGGGTGCAGTTACCGCGGCGAGCGGTCGATGTGGTCGGCACGGGCGGTGACCAAGCCCACACTGTGAACATCTCCACGATGGCCGCGCTGGTGACGGCCGCCGCTGGTGTGCCGGTGATCAAGCACGGTAATCGCGCAGCCTCGTCGCAATGTGGCACCGCGGATGTCCTCGAGGCGCTTGGTGTGGCGATCGATCTCGGTCCGGAGCAGGTGGCACACTGCGTCGCTGAGACAGGCATCGGGTTCTGCTTCGCGCCCGTGTTTCACCCTGCGATGCGGCACGCGGCCGGCGTGCGCCGGGAGATCGGGATACCCACGGCGTTCAACTTCCTCGGCCCGCTGACCAACCCGGCGCAACCAGATGCCGGACTGGTGGGCTGCGCGGATCTACGGATGGCACCGGTGATGGCCCAGGTGCTCGCCGACCGTGGAGCCGTTGCGCTGGTCGTTCGCGGCGACGACGGCCTCGACGAGATCACCACCACGACCACCACCTCGGTGTGGGTGGTGGACGGCGGCG
>JALZCN010000580.1 GCA_030863045.1 Actinomycetota bacterium
GAACAAGGGCCTCACCCTGCGCATGAACCAGTGCCCGGTGAAGCGCCAGTGGCCGCGCCTGTTCGAGCACGTGAAGAACGGCTACCTCAAGCCGAGCGACGTCGTGACCCATCGCATCCCGCTCGAGCACATCGCCGAGGGCTACTACATGTTCTCGGCGAAGCTGGACGGCTGCATCAAGCCGCTCGTCGTCCCGAACGGCGCCTGAGGAAGAGGGAGATCGACATGGCGTACACGGCAGATAAGCCGGCTCTTGCGGAATCAAGCGACGAACTCCGCGCTCGCATCCCCGGTTGGGGCGTCGACCTAGATCCGAAGGACCGCCCGTCGGTGCCGCGGGAGCGGTTCGACCCCAACCTGAGCGGCGCACACTGGGACTTCCCCGAGAACCAGCCGGAGAAGTGGCCGCGCGAGAGGTCGATCGAGCACAAGTTCCTCCCCCCGGTCTTCGGCACGTCCTGCCCGCCGAAGGGCGTGTCCGGGATGATGCGCAAGTACGCTTACAGGAGGTTCAGCGAGGGGCGCGCAGCGCACTGGCTGATCCTGGTGGTGGCCGACCGGGTGGACTCGCTCGGAAGTCACCTCCAGTCGCTGCTGACCCTACGCCCGGACAACCCCATCACCGAGACCGGCGTATTCAGCGAGTTCACCCGCCACGGGATCGCCTCGCGGGTGGGCAAGAAGCGCGCCGACCTCGCCCACCAGCCGCTCGACGTGATCATCATCGCGGCTCCTTGGGTGGTCGCCGGTGGGGCGGTCTACCGGGTGCTCAAACGTCTACGGAAGACCGTTGTGAGGGCTGGCCGCTACTGAACAACTCCAACCCCAACCTCGCCTACCGTCGCGCGGTGTAGTGCGTGACCCTGCATGGTGTCCAGCGGGCCTATGCCGCAGCCGGTGGTGTGGAACTGCGCGGTCGCGCCGCAGCCGTCGCGGTTCGCGGCGACGGTGCCGCCGCGTTCAGACGGGCGCGGTGCCGCTGTGACGATGACGCCGCTATCGTGTCGCGGCTGAATTCGTCAGCCCAGCTAAGCCTGTCTACCTGGGAGTCAGCGCCGTGTGCGACCACGATCGATCGGCTGGGAACCGCTGCCTACGATTCCGGCACGCGGTCATCACGCGTGGTCTCGCCCTATGGGTGGTGCTGTTTACTGCGGCGACGCTGGTGACGGGCGCGGTCGCGCAGGCCGCAGCTGCGGTACGGGTGGTGCCCTTCGAAACTCGGGCGGTCGATGGGACGGCCTTGCGCGGGCACGTTTACTTTCCCGAGGCGGATGGTCCGGTGGCGACGGTGCTGCAGTTGAGCCCCTACTGGAACACGGATAAGGGTCCCGGCGAACTGCAGGCCGACAGCGACGCAGTACGCCCCTTCGTCGAGGCAGGTTTCGCGGTGGCGCTGGTGAACCTCCGCGGCACCGGCGAAAGCGATGGCTGCTTCCAGTGGGGTTCACGCCTGGACTGGAGCGACGCCTCGACCGTCGTGGAGGCGCTTGCTGCGCAGCCGTGGAGCAACGGCAACGTCGGCATGTACGGCACCAGCTACGAGGGATGGACGCAGTACATGGCGATGGCCGACCCGCCGTCATCGCTCAAGGCTGCGGTGCCGATCAGCGGCGTGATCGATGTTTGGAGCCTGCTGACGCGCCAGGGGGCGCCAATTTCGGTCGGGCCCATGGCCTCGACGAAGTTTGGCGCCACCACGAGCTTTGTCGGCCTTGAGCCGGCGGTGCTCAACCATGTCGGCTGCCCCGAGTATGTAACGCACCTGCACCAGGGCGCGGAACTCGTCCTATCCGGCGACCGCACGCCCTACTACCAGGAACGGGACCTGCGCCCGTTCCTGACAAACTCCCCAGTGCCCGTCCTGATGACCAATGGGCTGCGCTACGTCGATGAGGCACACACGCTGCAGTTCGAGGATTTGTGGGCACTGCTGCGCAAGGACCGCACACGGTTCATGCTTGGTCAATGGGGGCACGGTGGCGAGCGCTCGGACTTCACCCGACTCGCCATCAGCTGGTTTGACCACTACCTACGCGCTGGCCCGCAGACCACCGTGCCCGGGATAGTGGAATATCAGGACGACACAGGCGCTTGGCATACCGCCCGGAGTTGGCCGCCGCCGGCCGAGTCGGTGCCACTGTATCTCTCGGGCCAGGAGCTGATCACGACTCGCAGCGGGGTGACATCCTCGCAGCGCAGTTTCCAGTCACTTGATTACGACGACTCCACAGCGCTCACGTCCGCCGTCGTCGAGCAGGGCCGGCACGCGCCCGACCTCGCCTGCGGGCCGCACCAGCTTGTGTACGTTTCCCCACCGCTGGCTCAGGAGATCCGTGTGGCGGGAAACTTCTCCGCCGACCTCACCGTGTCCAGCGACCTTGCCGGTGGGAATCTGGTCGCCACGCTTCACCACACGTCCGACCGGAGTTCCTGCACCAATTTGGTGAGTGGGGCAAAGGATTCCGGGCGGATCCAGCTCGACCTTAGGCACTGGCAGCAACCCGGCAGCAGCCAACCGTTTCCGACCGGCACGCCCACCGGGGTGACCGCCAAAAGTCTGCCGCTGGCCACGACAATCCCTGCGGGTGAGCGACTCGTCCTGGTCATCAGCGCAACCTCGGCGGAGATCCTTCCCGACCCGCTCAAGCCGCGGATCACGATCACCACCGGCGACCAGCTGCCCGGCTCGCTGTCGCTGCCGGTGGTCTCCGGGGAGCTCCGATTCCGCTGAATCCTCAGTGAGAAGAAAGGTTCCTCGGGAACCTCGGCCGAGCGTGAATGTCCTGCTATGCCGCTGTGTGTGCGGTGAATGCGGTGATGAGCCGGTCGGCCACGGCCCGCGCCGCGGCGCCGGGCCCGCAGCCGATCTCCAGGACGCGGGAGTGCGGCTGGAGGGGCAAGGCCTGCACGACCGCGGCCAAGCGGGGCGACAAGCCGTTGGGCACGGGTCGGAGGCTAGTGGTGGGGCTCGAGCCGGTACATGTCGGCGGAACTGGTGGACGCGGCGCGCCCAGTCGATGGCACGCGCCTCCCTTCCGCGATGTCGAACTCTGGTCCCGTCTCGGCGATGCGGCACGTTCCGCTAGCTGGCGCGACGGGCCGTCTGCTCACCCGGCCCACCAGCATCGGCGCGGCAGTCTGGCCAGGCGAGGGGTCCGAAGAGGTCGGTCGCGCCGACAGGACCAACAGGAGGAGCGGAGATGGCTGCGACCCAGCCGCGGCTGACCACCATGCCGACTGACACCAGTGCTCCGCTCGTGAATCCGCGACTGGCGATTTCGCTTTCGATCACTTCGGCGGCAGCGACCTGGCGTAGTCGACACCGTGCTTGATCCACTCCTTGAGCTGTTCATCGGTCGCGTGCGCATCAATGTTAATCCGCAACCAACCGCTCATCTCGCGTCCGCGCATGACGAACCGACTGGCCCGCGGATCGACGATGAGGGCGTCGGTTTGAGCCGGATCGACGCGAAGCAGAAGGCCGCCCTGACCGCTTGCGCTGACGGCCATGTGCCCGGCCACCATGAACGCCAGACCACCGAACATGGGCTTCTCGACGACTCCGGGCTCGCTGGCCAGAATCTCACGCAGCCGATCGGCTATCTCGACGTCGTACGCCACGACGGCAGTATCCCGGGGCAACACGTTGCTTGGCCATGCCAGTCGAAGGCACCCGGTCACCAGGGCCCGTCACCGGACACCGATCTGCTTGCGGGTACGTCCCCTGGGGATTTGGCACGTCGGGCTGGTTATTAAAGTAGAACGTTCCTTTGGGGATTCCCAGCGCCGGCCACATCAGATTCCACAGGGTGGCCTCGCTGTCGGCTTTAACGATCTTGCGAAGCTGGCGGGTGCTCACAGCGTGGATCGCCATCGAGGCGTCGAACGGTTATACGCCAGCGCGGCGAGCCTGTACAAAGGACCGAATCGCCAGGACCAGGAACCCCCCACAAAGGGCCAGGTTGAGCAGACCTGCGGTTTGCGCGATATCGGCATGCTCAGAACCAGCGGAAGGCCTGGCAATGAGTTGGTAGCCAGAGCCCAGCACTCCGATCAAGGCCACTACCGCGGCGGCGTGCATCGCATGCCGGCGTACTTGGCCGCCGCGTAGGCCGACGAGCCCGGCGACTGCAAGCACCAGACCTAGCAAAGCGGGGATGAGCGCGGTCGGACTGGCACCGGGACCAGAGGCTGTGAAAGCCCAACCTCCCACCAGGATCAGTACGATCCCGACTACAAGCGCGATCTTGGACACGGGAACTGGCCTCCACTCGGAAGATGGTGCTCCACCACTAGTATCCCGCATCTTGATCCAGGCGGCCTGCCCGACTGCCCACGGACAGGCGGTCAGGTCTGGGCCAGCGGCCCGGTTGCCACGCCCTCGCTGGGTAGCGTCCGGCGAAACAAATCACCATGTTCCGCTTCCTGATTTGCTTGAGATTCCAAGTTCACCGACGCCTTTGATGCCGCCTTCGCCTCCGACAGCGTCGAAATAGTCAAGGTTCCGCCCCCAGATACCACAGGCGAGTGCTATGCCCAGCGGTTCGCCACAGCATCCGCGCTTAGTGCACCGACAGACTGCTGATTACCACGAGCGACACCCGCACCGTCCTTCACCAGGACGAGCACCATGTCAACACACCGGTCACACCAGGGAGTCAATCAACACCCACCCCGCCATGACCCCGCCGTGATCCCACTCGATACCCTGATTGACATCATCAAGTCCTCGGCGGACTGATCAACGAGCACCGCAACGCTGACCTTCTCGGCTTCATCAAGGAGTGATTGATGGGGACGACGCGCCTCTAGAGC
>JALZCN010000591.1 GCA_030863045.1 Actinomycetota bacterium
AGATCCGGCGCCGGGCCGGCGGGAATCAGCGGCGGGCGCACGAAGCAGGGCAGTCCGGCGCTGCGCCCGATGATCCGGTACTCACAGGGCCCGGCCGGCAGCGGCTGGTCGAGCAGCAGCCGGTCCATTGCGCGTACCTGCACGCGGTCGCCGGACGCAGTGACGATCATTGCCGTGGAGCCGGCCTGCGGGGATCCCGGCAGCGCGGTCGAGACGACGACCCCGGAGCCGGTCGCCTGCGCGAGCCTGGCGACGTCGCAGCTGAACCGCATATCGAGGGCGAGCGGGCGGTACGCGGTGAGGGGCAACAGCGTGGATTCGGGGCGAGCGGGGTCGCGCGGCCAGCTCACCGTCGGCTCGTTCACCGACACCGGGGCGAACGGCATCAGCAGCGCGCTGACCACGGCCACCAATGCGACGAGTCCGGTCAGCAGGATCGGCGCGCGCCGCGGACCGCCTGGGTGCGATGGTGCGTCGTGGGCCTCCCGGTGGGTATCCGGCGCTAGTGTCACGGCCTCCATCCTCGTCCGGCGCGGGTGGACGCCATCGACAACGCTTGCTCGACCGTGGCGCGGATCTGAGCGACGCGTCAAGCTGCGGGCGGCGCGGTGTTTGGGTCGCCGTCGACGACCGGGCTGTAGCAGCGACATCATCCCGTCAACGGCGAATCGCAGTCTAAGCACCTACGTTGAACAGGCCGAAGCGTTCGGCGCTGATGGTGGCGAAAAATGGATCCCCGGCAAGCCTGACGATCCCGGCTGCTGAGCGAAGCCCAGAGCTGTGCCCCGGAATCACTACACCACCACCGCAGGCGGCCACTACGGTGCTGAGCACCGACGTCGTCCCAATCGCCCCGGCGCGGGGGGCAAGTTCGGCGAACATTCCCTTTCCCTCCAGGCATACAGTCCCCGCGTACTGCACCGGTCGAGTGATACCTGACTGGGTGAATATACAGGTTAGGCTAACTGAAATGACTAGCTGAGCCGTCTGGACGCAGCAGCGCAACTGCACATGTCAGTGCTGACAGCGGGGAGGATGCGGGCATGCCCGAGCCGTACCGTCCAATGCCCGACGACTGGCAGCGCGCGCTTGCCGTCGTCGCCCATCCCGATGACCTGGAGTACGGCGGCGCCGCGGCGATCGCCCGCTGGACGGCGGAAGGCCGCACGGTCATTTACCTGCTGGCTACCCGCGGCGAGGCCGGGATCGATTCGCTGCCGCCAGCCGAGTGCGGTCCACTGCGGGAGGCCGAGCAGCGGGCTGCGGCGGCGGAGGTCGGCGTCGCGACGGTGGAGTTCCTCGACCACCCCGATGGACTCGTCGAGTACGGCGTGCCACTGCGCCGCGACATCGCCGCCGCCATCCGCCGGCACCGACCGGAACTTCTGATCATCACCAACCACCGGGAGACCTGGCCCGGCGGCGGGCTGAACATGGCCGACCACCGAAACGGCGGGCTCGCGGCCATCGACGCCGTCCGTGACGCCGCGAACCGCTGGCTGTTCCCCGAGCTCGGGCTGGAGCCATGGAATGGGATCCGCTGGGTGGCAGTGGCGGCCTCGCCGCTGGCCGGACACGCGGTGGAGGTGAGCACCACGTTCGACCGGGGTGTCGCGTCGCTGGCCGCGCACCGCGCCTACCTCGAGGCGCTCGGCGGGGCGATGGCTGACCCGGCCACGTTCCTCCGCGACATGGCCCAGGCCGACGCCGAACGGTTGCCGGGCGCCCGCCTCGCAACCGCCTTCGAGCTGATCCCGGTCTAGCCGGGTTAGACAGGGGCTGGCTCAGCGCTGTCGAGCGTATTTACCGGTGAGCTGGGCTTGGGCCACTACCTTGCCCGACAGCGCCTGAGGCAGATCCTTGCGAGGGCTGGCGCCCTCGGCCAGGTCGCTGGGCTCCGACAGGGCGAGCAGGGTGAAGATGAAGCGGTGGGGCTTGCCGATCGGGGGGCATGGTCCGGCCCAATCCGTGCGGCCATAGTCATTCTTGCCGCCGATGGCTCCCGCCGGCACCTTGCCCTCCTCCAGCCCAGCACTGGCAGGATCAAGTCCGAACAGGACCCACTGCACCAGCGTGCCTCCCGGCCCGTCAGGATCTTCGAAGAGCAGGACCAACTCGGCGGTGCCTTCCGGGACCTCTGACCACTCCAGTGGGGGCGACATGTTGTCGCCGTCACAGGTGTACTGGACAGGAATGAACTCGTTGTCAGCGAAGGCTGAGCTGGTCAGTGTGAGCGCCATATCAATCGACGCTACCAGCCTTGCGCCGCAATTGGGGTAGGCGTACACATCACCGGTCTTCAGTTGACCGTTTGCCGCATCGTTCTCGGATGGTGTTCTTGGGTCATCTTCACTGCCCGGAATTGTCGGTGTTCGTTGTAACAATTTGTGTCATGGCGGCGCCGGTGGCAGACGACGTGCAGGCTGCTGGGGATGCCCAGTGGCTGGCTCTGCTGCGTGCCGCGGAAACCGAATCCCGGATGGCACAGGCTCGGGTGTTGCAGATCATCGGGGAACGCGACGCAATAGGCGTGGCCGGGCGATCTGGGTATGGCACGGTGGCGCGAATGGTGGCTGCGGTGGCGCTGATCGGCGC
>JALZCN010000679.1 GCA_030863045.1 Actinomycetota bacterium
TCGATGCACCGCCTTCTCCCACCGCAGCGCCCCAGATAGGCGCCGACGGCATCGGGGACCCATACTTCCCGCTCAAAGGCAACGGCGGCTACGACGTCACCGGATATGACATCCAGATCCGCTACGACCCGCCCACGGACCGGCTCGAGGGACGCACCACGATCACCGCCCGGGCCACCGACCATTTATCCCGGTTCAACCTCGACCTGAAGGTGTCCGCCTCGTCTGTCACCGTGGATGACCGGCCGGCCGAGATCCGTCAGAACGATGGCGAGCTGCAGATCACCCCGGATGCTCCGATACCGGCTGGAGCGCCGATGACGGTGCGGGTCGACTACGCCGGGACACCCACGAGCATCTCGGGCGGCGGAACCGCCGGCGATCAGCCGTGGAGCCGCACCGCTGACGGCGGTGCGATCGCGCTGGGCGAACCCGATAGTGCAGCCTGGTGGTACCCGTCCAATGACCACCCCTCGGACAAGGCGACATTCGCGGTCACTGCGACCGTGCCCGCCGGCCTGGAGGCGATCTCCAACGGGGCCCTGCTCGGTGGGCCGGAGCCGGTCGAGCCGGGCTGGGAGCGGTGGCGCTGGCAAGTCAGCGAGCCGATGACCACCTACCTGGCGTTCGTCGCGATCGGCGACTACGACATCGTCCGTCAGAATACTCGCTTTGGCCTGTACCTGGCCGCTTACGCCCAGGGCCTCGACCCGCAGATCGCGGCCGATGCGCGAGCTTCGGTGGAGCGAACACCGGAGATCACCGAGTTCCTCTCCGAGATCTTCGGTCCCTACCCGTTCCGCCAGCTCGGCGGCGTGGTGCCGAACGCGCCCAACCAGGGCTTCGCACTGGAGACCCAGACCCGCCCGGTGTACTCGCCGGTGTTCTTCCTTGGCGGCCAGGACATCGGAGTCGTGGTACACGAGTTGGCCCATCAGTGGTTCGGGGACAGCGTCTCGGTGCGTCACTGGCGGGATATCTGGCTCAACGAAGGTTTCGCCACCTATGCGGAATGGCTGTACTCGGAGCGGACCGGTGGTCGCACCGCGCAGCAGATGGCAGAGCAGCGCTATGCGAGCATTCCCGCCGATGCCGCGTTCTGGAAGATCCCGCCCGGGAACCCCGGTGCGGCCGGAGTGCTCGACGGACCCGTCTACGTGCGCGGCGCAATGGCGCTGCAGGCGCTTCGGGTGGAGGTAGGCGACGAGGACTTCTTCACTGCGCTGCGCACCTGGACCACGGAGCGGGCCGGTGGCAACGGTTCGGTGCAGGATTTCCTGGCCGTTGTCGAACGAGTCTCCGGTGAACAGGTCGATGACGTCGCGCAAACCTGGCTGTTCACCCCCAGCCGTCCACCCGCCCCTCCTGCGTGACCGCCCGTGAGTGCGAAACAGTGACATTAAGCGCACTCACGAGCCCTCCAGGGCATCCCGGATGGGAACCAGCTTGGCGGCGGCCTCTGCGACTTCCGAATCGGGATCGGAGCCGGCCACGATCCCGCAGCCGGCAAACAACCGGGCGAACCGACCAACGACCTGAGCGCAGCGCAGCGCGATGCCCAGCTCGCCGTCGCCGGCGGCGTCAACCCAGCCCACCGGGCCGGCGTAGCGTCCGCGGTCCATCGCCTCCAGCTCACCGATCGTGTTCACTGCGGCCGGGGTGGGGGTGCCACCCACAGCAGCAGTGGGGTGCACGGCGTCGGCCAGGGTGAGCAATGGAGGGCCCGCGGGGTGCAGGATCCCCCGCACCTCGGTGGCCAGATGCAACACATTGCGCAGCTGCAGCACGCTGGGTGCGGTGGGGACCACCAGGTCGGTGCAGAACGGCAGCAGCGCCTGGGCCAGCGAGTCGACCGCGTAGCTGTGCTCATCGCGATCCTTGGCCGATCCGAGTAGTTCGGCGGCAAGTGACCGGGGGTCGGCACCGTCATGCGGCCAGCTGGTCCCGGCCAGGACCCGGGAGAGCACCTCGTTGCCGCGCCGGCGCAGCAACAACTCGGGGGTCGCGCCCACCAGGTGATCTACCACGAACGTCCAGCAGGCCGGGTACCGGGCGGCCAGCCCGTGCAGCAGGAAGCGCGGGTCCAGCGGCTCGTCGGCGACTGCGAGCAGGTCGTGCGCGAGCACCACCTTTGCCGGAATCGACCCGTCGCGCATCCGGGACACCGCACGGGCCACCGCGTCGCGCCATGCGGCCACCGGCAGCTCGCCGTCGAAGTAGCGCAGGCCGCGGGGGCGCTGCACCGGTACCACCGGCTCGGTCACGACGCCGGTCTTGAACTCGGTGACCCAGGTCCGGCCGTCTTGCCTGCCCACCACGACCCGCGGCACCACCAGCACTGAGCTGCCCGGGGACTCATCGAAGGCCAGGCTGGCGA
>JALZCN010000607.1 GCA_030863045.1 Actinomycetota bacterium
GTGTGCAGGCGGGGGAGCGCTGCCTGATGTCGAACAAAGCCATGTCCTGGGTGAGCGGGCTGCTGCTGCTGGTGGCCCTGTTCGGCCTGTGGGAGGCCGGTAGCCAGCTCGTCGACACACTGCGTGGACCGGGAATTGAGGTAGGCGTGCGGGTACCCGAAAACATACTCGGCGCCGCCTTGGCCCAACTGCCGGTGCCGCCCGGCGCGACGCTGAGATCGGGCACCAGCTACGGCGGCGCCGCCGAGCTGGCGACGCCGGAGCTGCCGTTGGGGTTGCGGCTATTGGCCGGGGCGGGCGCGCTGGTGGGGCAGCTGGCCTGGGTCGCGGGAGCGCTGTACGTGCGCCGGATGCTGCTGGCGATCGAGGGCGGTGAGCCATTCACCCAACGCAACGCCGGCCGATTGGTCCGGGTGGCCGGACTGGTCCTGCTCGGCGGCGTGGTGGCGCCGTGGCTAAGCCACTGGGGTGATCTGGCAGTGCACACCTATCTCGGGCTCGAAGACCTCGTCCTTGCGCCCGGCGTCGACCTCGAGGCCAACGTCGGGTTCACCGCCCTGCTCCTCGCGCTGGTCGTGCTGGCCGCGGCCGAGGCATTCCGGCGCGGCCGCAAGCTCACCGAGGACACCGAGCGGATCGCGTAGGACACCGAACGGCCTCCAGGACTCTGCCCACAGTATAGAGTGCCGACTCGACGCGCTGCTCGAGGAGCGGGGGATGACCGTCGCCGAGCTAGCCCGCCGCGTCGGGGTGACCGTGGTGGCATTGTTGCGTTGCCGGAAAGTGGGCAGGGCTGACGTGGCCGCGGCGGAGGTTTTGGACGAATGCGTGTCCGGTGCTGATGACGTGTGCTGAACGCAGCGTGTTGAGTCCTCGCATCGGCCGCAACCGAGCTTTCAATCGTCCGAGGTCAGCTTCGACGGCGTTGTTTGCGTACTGCACGGTGACATGGCATGCGGCCGGCAGTAGCTCATCGAGCACTCGTGGATAGGCCGGTGCCCGGTCGGTGGTCACTTCGGTCGGTCCAGGGCTGTGCTCTAGGGCGCGTGTGAAGAACCGGCGAGTGGCCGCGAGATCCCGTTTCTGCGCGACGAGGACGTCGATGACCTGGCCATACTGATCGATCACCCGGTACAGATAGACCCACCGTCCGGCAACCTTCACATACGTCTCGTCGACGAACCAGCGATCCCCGGGTGCATGTCGGCAGGGTCGTGCCGCATCAATCAGTAGTGGGGTGAACCGCTGCACCCAGCGATAGACGCTTCTATTTGTGTCAAGGGGCCGTTCGGTGTGGTTGGTCTTGTCGTGTGAAGCAGTGTGCGCTGACCCCGTAGGGCCGTGGTGATGGGCGGAGCCAGCGATGCCGCAACCCGGTGGCGGGTCGCGCTGAAGCGCCGTGGTTGGTCGGATCGGTCCAGCGGCAAGTAGAAGGTGCGGTTGTACAGCGATCGAGCGCAGCACACGACCAGACAGGTGGAGTAGTCCGGGCAGGATCCGCAGCCCGGGTGGGAGGTATAACGATGTTGCCCGGGCTGGTTCGGCTGCTGGTTTAGGTGCTGGGTGCTGCGGTGGCGGAAGTCATCGTCGCGGTGAGCACGCGGTAGAGCTGGCGGGCGATGTATCGCTTGAGGCAGCGGCGGATCTCACGCGTGGACTTACCTTCAGCACGACGACGGGCCACATATGCCCTGGTGGCGGGGTGGCTGCGCATCCTGGTGCGGGCGATGGTGTGGATGGCTTTGTTCAGCGCCTGGTCTGCGCCGCGGTTTAGCCGATGCCGCTGGGTTTGTCCGCTGGAGACCTCCAAGGGGCTGGTTCCGGCGAGTTTGGCAAACGCGGCGTCGTGGCGGCAGCGTCCGGGGTGGGAAAACGACACGATTGCTTGGGCGGCGCTGACCGGGCCGATCCCGGGCCGCTCGGTCAGCCCGGGCACGAGGTCATTGACGATCGCGGCCAGCTCGGCGCGGTTGGCCTTGAGTAGTTGACCCGCGTCGCGTATCGCCACAGCCAGGCGGTGGACCTCGGCATGGCGGATCGCCTGCTGGCGAGTGGCGCCCCGGGGCAGACGGCGTTTGGCTAGTTCAGCCAGGGTGGCGCGGGTCAGCTCGCCGCGCGCGAGGCAACGGTCGGTGTCATCGCCATCCCGCAACAAGGCTTTGAGACGGTTGGTTTGCGCGGTGCTGGTGGTGGTCAATTCCTGGCGGGCGCATAGCAGGATCCGTAATGCCTCGCGGTCGCCATCGGCACGGGGAGTGGGCAGCTTGTCGGCGTCGAGTTGTAAGGCGTACAGCACAGCCAGGTGCGCATCCATCGGATCGGACTTGCCCTTACCGCGTCGGGTCTTGAGTGTCGGTTGCTCGGCCTCGATGACCGGGATCCCGCGGCCGTTGCCGCGCGGGCCAGCCCGGCTCCGTAGCTGCGGGTGCCCTCGATCGCCATTACCAGCTTCGGGCCCGGGGCATGCTCAAAGACCCAGGCCAGCGCCTCGGCGTGGCCGGCACTGTCGTTGCTGAACGAACCGGTGGCGATCACCGCGCCGCTCGGGTATGCAATCTCGAGCTGATTGGTGTCACGGTGCGTGTCCGCCCCGATGACTCCATCTATGACTTCTGGCAGCATGGCCACTGGCCGAATGTCCTTCCGTGGGCATCGTCAACGTCGGCACCGGCCTGGGTGCGGTCACCGGAGCGGCATATCTGTGACGGGTCACGCTCGCGCGGACATGCTTCTAATCAGGCCAACTGGTGGGCCAGGCCGGTGCCGGCAACCCAACGGACAGGTCTACACGCAGGGCACGCCGAAGCGGCCAGATGGTCACGGAGTCACGTCGGGTCACCGGCGCCGAGCCTGGTGGTCCTCCACCCAGGAGCACCGCAACGACACTCACAGAT
>JALZCN010000612.1 GCA_030863045.1 Actinomycetota bacterium
CTCGGTTCGGTCCGCCCCGCGGTAGCGGACGTCGGATCAGGAGGAATGATGACAGTGAGCGATACCCAGGTTGCCTGGCTGACCCAGGAGGCCTATGACCGGCTCAAGCAGGAACTCGACGAGCTGATCGCGAACCGCCCAGTCATTGCCGCAAAGATCAACGACGCCCGCGAGGAGGGGGACCTCAAGGAGAACGGTGGTTACCATGCAGCCCGCGAGGAGCAGGCCCAGCTAGAGGCGCGGATCCGCCAGCTTCAGGAGCTGCTGCGAGTGGCCAAAGTCGGCGAGGCACCCACCGAGCCCGGGATCGCGGCGCCCGGGATGGTCGTCACGGTACGTTTCGAAAACGACGACGAGACCGAGACCTTCCTGCTGGGCTCGCTCGAGGAAGGTGCGCACGGTGATCTGGAGGTCTACTCCCCCAACTCTCCATTGGGTAAGGCCATCATCGGCGCGCATGAAGGTGAAGACCGCCACTACGAACTGCCCAACGGCGGTTTGATGACCGTCGCCGTCGTCAAAGCAGAGCCCTTCCGGGGCTGAGACGCAGCCGACCGGGAGACTGCCAGCGATCCGGGTGCCCGCCGGCCCGAGTGGCGTCAAGGCGGCGAATCCAGGTATGGCCGGAGTAAGGTCGGTCGGGTGTCGGTAGGTCGAACGGGTCGCAGCAGCGGTTGGATGCCGGTCGTGGTCACGGCTGGGGTAGCCGCGTTGCTGGCCGGTGCCGCCATCGTCACAGCTGACCGGGCGGGCTGCGCCGATCCGGGCAGGTACGTATCCGCGCCGGGTGGCGTACAACTCGTCGGTGGATGCCTCAACAGCGCCGACCTACCGGTGGCACCACCGCCGGTCCAGCAGTTCCCGCCGTCGCCGGTAAAGCCCCTCGGGGATTAGCCCGGGGTTGGCCGCTCGAGGGCGGCAAGGAGATCGTCGATCAGATCTTCGACGTCTTCGATGCCTACTGAGAGGCGAAGCAGGTCGGCGGGCACTTCCAGCTGCGTTCCGGCGGTGGAGGCATGCGTCATCCGTCCAGGATGCTCGATGAGGGACTCCACCCCACCCAGTGACTCGGCCAGCGTGAACACCCGGGTCCGGGCACAGACCGCCAATGCCGCCGCAGCGCCTCCCCGAACGGTGAAGGACACCATCCCGCCGAATCGGCGCATCTGTTTGCTGGCCACCTGGTGGCCAGGATGGGACTGCAAGCCGGGGTAACGGACACTCGTGACCGAGGGGTGCGCCTGCAGTGCCCCGACAACCCGCTCAGCGTTGTCACAGTGCCGCTCCATGCGCACCGCCAGCGTCTTGATGCCCCGCAGGGTCAGCCAGGCGTCGAACGGCCCGGGCACCGCACCGGCGCCGTTCTGCAGGAAGGCCACGTGCTCGTCCAGCTCGGCGTCATCAGTGATCAAGGCGCCCCCAATGACGTCGGAGTGCCCCCCGAGGTACTTGGTCGTCGAGTGCAGCACCACATCGGCGCCCAACGCCAGGGGCGTCTGCAGATACGGCGTGGCGAAGGTGTTGTCCACCACCAAGCGGGCACCGGCCTCATGCGCGATCCCGGCCAGCGCCGCGATGTCAGCGATAGCGAGCAGCGGATTGGTCGGCGTTTCGCACCACACCAACCGGGTGCTCGGTCGCAGCGCGGCCCGCACCGCATCGAGATCGGACAGCCCGACGGCGGTGTGCTCGACGCCCCAGTACCGGAACACCTTGTCGATCAGTCGGAACGTGCCGCCGTAGGCGTCGTCGGGGATGACAACGTGGTCGCCAGGCCGGCAAATCGCGCGGAGTAGGACGTCGCTTGCCGCCATCCCGGACGCGAAGGCCCGTCCGTGCCGCGCTCCCTCCAGCGCCACCAGACAGGTCTCCAGCGCGGTGCGGGTGGGGTTGCCGGTGCGGGCGTACTCGTACCCGTCGCGCAGCCGACCCACACCGTCCTGGGCGAAGGTCGATGTGGCGTGGATCGGCACGATCACCGAGCCGGTGTGAGGGTCCGGGTCCTGACCGGCGTGGATTGCCCTAGTGGCGAAACCTGTCATCCCGCCAGCCTACGGTGATCCGTTGCACTGTGATCTTCTGTCGCCGCCTCGACCCGCACCACCACCGTCCCGACGATCTTATCGGCGACGGTTCGACGCTTGCTGTCCCACAACGGCCATAGGTAACCGATCCCGAACCCCAGCAGGTGGCAGGTCTGGCGCAGCACGGCCCAGCCGAATCCCACCGGCTGACCGGTCTCGGCGTTGACCAGCTTGGTCCTCGCCACCCGCCGACCGAGGCTTCGCCCCGTAGTGCCCTGCAGGTATCCGGAGTTCCAGACGGCGAAGACGACCAGCGCAAGGCAGCCCACAACGGTGAACACCAGTGACAACGCTGGGCTACCGGTGGTGACAACGATGGAGAGCACTAGATTCAACACGATCACCGGGGCCACGTAGTCGACGAGGAAGCTGATCGCCCTGACCCCGAAGCTCGCCGGTGGTTCCGGCACCTGGGTACTTGCCGTAGGCGCTTCGACGTCGGACGAGCCCGGTGACCGGATCTCGGCGCCAGGACCGTGCCGCTGCACTGCAGCAAGCTCTGGCTGACGGTGCTGAGATTGTGGGCCGGGACCACCCAGGGGAACATCCGGTTGGGCGGGCTGTATTGTCTGCGTCGTCCGGGGCCATTGGGAGGATCGCCCGAACTGCGGTGGCGGCACGAGCTGTGGTCGCCTGAACTGCGGTGGAGCGAGCTGGTGTCGCTGCCCATACTGGGGCGGCCAGTTCCTCGGCGGTGCCGGAGGTGGTTGGCCAGGGGGCTGCAGCGGCACCTCCGCGGTGCCTGGTGCGCAGGCGTGGGCAGCCGGTGGGTCATCGGCCGGCGGGCGCTCAGATGAAGAGCCGGTGTCTGGGCAGGGATCCTGATACCGCGGGTGGGAAGTCGTCATCGGGTTCGAACCCCTCGCGTAGGGCCGCCTGGCGCATTGTGCGCGGTCACGCTAGCGGATCCACTCTGGGCTCTCAGCGCCCAGCCAGGAACCCCAGCACGTCTTGGCGGGTGACCACGCCCGTCGGTTTACCGTCGATGAGAACCATGGCGCCGTCGGCTTCGGCCAATGCCTGCATCAACGACCCGATCGGCTCGCCCCCGCCGATCGTCGGCAGCGGGGCGGCCATGTGGCTCTCGATCCGGTCGGCGAGTTGGGCGCCGCCCGCGAACAGGGCCTGCAGCAGGGTGCGCTCGCTGACTGCACCGATCACCTCGGCTGCCATGACCGGCGGCTCGGCAGCGACCACGGGCAGTTGAGAGACCCCGAACTCACGCAGAATCATCACGGCCTCGGCGACCGTTTCGTTCGGGTGGGTATGCACCAACTTGGGTAAGGCGCCGTCCTTACCGACCAGCACCTCGGCGACTGTCGCTCCGGAGGAGTCCGGCGATAGAAAGCCGTAAGTGGCCATCCACGCGTCATCGAAGACCTTGCCGAGATAGCCACGGCCCCCGTCGGGCAGCAGCACCACGATTACTGAGTCGGGGTGGGCCCGACCCGCGACCCGTAGCGCACCCACCACAGCCATCCCGCAGGAGCCCCCGAGTAGCAACGCCTCCTCCCGAGCCAGTCGCCGGGTCATGGTGAAGGAGTCGGCGTCGGAAACCGGGACAATCTCATCACAGATGCCCCGGTCATAGGTGCGAGGCCAGAAATCCTCTCCGACGCCTTCCACCAGGTAGGGCCGGCCGCTGCCGCCCGAGAACACCGAGCCCTCCGGATCGACACCGACGATCCGCACCCGTCCCTCGCTAGCCTCCTTGAGGTAGCGCCCAGTCCCGGAGATCGTCCCGCCGGTGCCGATACCGGCCACGAAATGCGTGATGCGACCCTGAGTCTGGGTCCACAGTTCGGGACCGGTGCTGTGGTAATGACTGGCTGGGTTCTCCGGATTGGAATACTGGTCGGGTTTCCACGCTCCATCGATTTCCCTGGTCAGCCGGTCGGACACTGAGTAATACGAGTCGGGATGGTCGACGGCGACTGCGGTGGGGCACACGATGACCTCGGCACCGTATGCCTTCAGCACGTCGCGCTTGTCATCGCCGACCTTGTCGGGGCAGACGAAAAGGCACCGGTAGCCCTTACGCTGGGCGACCATCGCCAGCCCGACTCCGGTGTTGCCCGACGTCGGCTCCACGATCGTCCCGCCGGGCTGGAGCGCACCTGATCGCTCCGCCGCTTCGACCATCCGCAGCGCGATCCGGTCCTTCACGCTGCCGCCGGGGTTGAGGTACTCCACCTTCGCCAGCACCAGCGGTGCAACGTCGTTGGCAACGGCATTCAGCCGCACCAGCGGGGTATTGCCGACCAGATCGACGATGTGCTCGGCGTAGTGCACCAGGTCTCCTCGGGGATCGAACGGAATCGCGCCGACGCACAGCGGGTTTGCCGGGCTTCAGGCATATAACAGTATGGGGATCACTTCGCGCGGCGCGGCGTCGAGGAGGTCGGCAGCGATGCAACACCTGTTGCGTACGACGGCCGTTGTGGTCGGGGCGACCGGTGCGACGGTCGGTGCCGCCTACGGGGTGCTGAGCCATCAAGGGCGGCGAGCGCGCCACGTCATCATGATCCCGGGCTGGTTACCCTTCCGAGCGGATGGGGTGTACCTGCCGGACGGAACCGGCCCGCACCCGCCGTCGGCGCCTGCCGTCGTCTCTCAGGCGGTACTCCGCTTGGCGTTGCTGGGCGACTCCTTGGCGGCCGGCCTCGGTGTGGATCAGGCCGAGCAGCTGCCCGGAGTTGTGCTGGCCCGCGGGCTCGCCGAGGACACCGGCCGGCCTGTCCAGCTGGACACCGTGGCCATTTGTGGCTGCACCAGCCGCCGGCTGGGTGAGCAGGTGGAAGCCGCCTTGATCGATCCTCCGGACGTGGCCATCGTCACGATCGGTGCCAATGACGTGACCCAACGGATCCCGCCGTGGGAGTCCGCGAGGCTGCTCCGCCAGGCGGTAGCGAGACTGCGATCC
>JALZCN010000663.1 GCA_030863045.1 Actinomycetota bacterium
CAACACCATGTGTCAGCATCGACGATCTTTCACCCGGGATTTGATGGGTGGCAGGAGCCCCAGGGCTCAAGCCCTGACGCCCGACCACGGTGGCTCTCAATCCCCTAACGCGGCAGCCGGCAACCCGGTGCGATCTGATAATCGGGACGGCCAGCCGCCTGGCGGCGCGACACCTAACCGCTCCGGGTCCAGCCCGCCACGGATTGTCGCAACTCCACGTGGTCTTGATCACCGCGCAGGCGGCCTTGCGCCAACCTCCCGGCACAAGTTCACTGATTAAGCTGGCCCCGGATCGCACCTTTTTCGAACGCAGTCGTGTGGACATTGAGATAATAGTCCGCCGGACGGCTGATCACAGCATTGATCTTGTCTCGGGGGGTAGGCACACAGCCCGATTTTTTGTTTTCTGCGCCAGGGAAGCGCTGGTCGTTGAAGAAATCAATCCAATGTGGGCCTTCGCTGCCGCGGGCGGCGACATGCAGGTGTAAGGCGGTAACCTCACCGCGAAGCCTGCTCCACGCAATAGTGAAGCAGGCCTCCTCTCTTTGAGGGTTGAGGTCGAGCGTTGCCGAGCCCTGCCCGTCAGGGTCACCGCCCCCAGGGACATCTTCGCCGGCTAACTGGACGGAAAAGTGTCCCGCTTGATACGCGAGCCGGACCTCGTGTGCCGCCGAAGCTGGTCCGGCGAGGATGAGGATCGAAGAGGCGGCCATCAAGCAGGTTCCCACTCGTCCCACTGCCCGGGTACCTTTGCCGCGCTGCATCGCGGGGGCCTTCTTGCACCTGTCGAGCATCCTCGCGTTCCCTTCAAGTGTTCGCCAAGAGCAACCAGGGCCTCTGGAAAGCCTGAACACCGTGCTACCGACTGTAAAATTGATTCTTCTGAACGGGCCCCAGCATATCCTGGCTCCAGCGGGAATGGCCATCTAGTCTTATTGGTTGGCTCTCCTTATGCAACAGTGGCAATAATGCTGTAGAGATTTGGTCGTTATCCACTTAGGTGGGACCACGGTCATCCTGTCACGTAGAGTAACGATCGTCAAGGCGTAAGCCGGATAAATCCACTTTTCGTGGCTATGCGTAACGGCGAGGGCGTGCTGGCACAGCCATCTGACGGCGCGGCTTGGCGGGAGGCGCAGCGGACTTCGCCTCCCGCCAATGGCGGTAGCTTAACGCAGCTGGCCGCGGATCGCTCCTGTTTCGTGCCTGGTCGTGTGGACATTGAGATAGTAGTCAGACGGGTCGTCGAGAACGGCGCGAATCTTCCACCGATCGGTACGGACGCAACTCGCGACCGTACCCTCCTCTCCGTCGAATCGCCGGGCGTTGAAGAAATCGATCCAATGCCCACCGTCCTGGTAACGAGGGCCCTCATGGAGATGGAAGGCGGTCACCCTACCATTGAGACTGCGCCACGTGAGGACGTAGCAGACCCTTTCCTGTTCCAGGTCGAAGTCGAGCTGAGCGAAGCCCGCTCCGTCGCCATCTCCACCGTCACGAAGCTCGTCACCGGTCAAGTATACGGAGAATCGATCATCTCGGTGTTCGCGCAGCTCTGCCGCCGCCGAGGCCGGCACGGCGAACATGAGCATCGACGAGACGAACGCCAGACAGACTCCGACCCGTCCCATTGTGCGGGTACGTTTGTGCTGCATCGTTGGGACCTTCCTTGCCGCTACCGGCGATCCTCGCTTGCCTTCTTACAAGCCAGGAGACCGCTGCGACGACTGTTTAGCTGTTTTGGGCCCCGACCGACGGCAGCATAGCTCAACTGTGTTGCAGCGTGAATGGACTGTCCTGGTCTTCTCCACTGGCTCTCCGTGTACACATTACCGGTAATGCGGGAAAGAATCTTCAACTAACTATCCGATGGGGGTGTAACTGTGGACACCTGGTTACCTTGGGTAACAGCAGCGAACCTACCGCCCGATCTGGCCGGCCCGGGCTCTTAGGCTTGTGTTGTGAGCTACCCCGGAGACGATGTGCGCGGCCAGCTCACACATGTCGGCGCAGAGCCCGTCCGCGCCGGGCTGATGATGGGATCGGGTGGCAACCTCGCGGCCCGCTCACCGAACGGTGGCCAGTGCTGGATCACCGCGGCAGGCAGCGGGCTGGACCGGTTGGGGTGCTCCGGTTTCTCCCTGATCGGCAGCCCGGACGGTGGCCGCGAAGTCGCCGCTGTCCCATTCGATCAGCCCGGCAGCATGGAGCTCGCAGTTACGGCCACTGAGGCCGTTGCCGGCGGGACAATGGGTTGGTGCTCGGTTATCACGGCTGCTCGATGCTGGCCGATTCGGTGGAGCTTGCGCACAAGCGGGCGGTGACCCTGGAGGAGGCGGCTCGGATGACGTTTGCCGCGCTCCTGCTGACCGCCGAAGAACCCAGGCGGGTGCCGCAAGTCCCGATACGCTTCATGGAAGCCGTCGGCCGCAGCGAAGCCCAGATATGAAACCGGGCACCAGCCAGCCGCTGCGGTTGCGTCCGCCGCGCCACCGGGTGAGCTCCCGTGCGATCACCTGGTGGGCCACGCAGGCCGCTCTCCAGGTGGCGGCCGTCTTGATCCCGATGGCGGTTGCCCTGGTCGTCTGGGTCGACGCGCGGTGGTGGCTGATCTCCGGCACCGCCGTGATAGTTGTCCTCGGTCTGGGCTACGTGTTGGTGATGCCGCGATGGCGGTTCCGGGTGCACCGCTGGGAGACCACCGATGACGCCGTCTACACGTCGGCGGGCTGGATCAGCCAGGAATGGCGGGTCGCCCCGATGTCCCGGATCCAGACCGTGGACACCGAGCGCGGCCCGCTGCAGCAGTTGTTCGGGCTGGCCACCGTCACGGTCACCACGGCGTCCGCAGCCGGGGCGCTGCGGATGGTAGGCCTGGAT
>JALZCN010000664.1 GCA_030863045.1 Actinomycetota bacterium
GTCTGGGGCATCGAGCACTCCGCTCCTGATCGATGCGGGGCGACCTGTCGGCATGCCCCCGGCGACCGGTGGTTCGTCCCGCAGTGGGGAAGTCTGATCCAATCGATGCACCATGTCCCGCCCTTAACCGGCAAGGCAAGGCGTGCGCTCACCGTGTGCGCCGCCGCAGGCCGGGGTTTAGCGCAAAGCCGGGGTTTAGCTGCAGCGGCCCGGTCATCCGGCGGTCTCCAACACCTTCGGTGCCGCGGCGAGCTGCGCCTTCACGCTGGGCCACTCCGCGTGCAGGATGCTGTAGAACACCGCGTCGCGGCGGGTGCCATCAGGCATCGGATTGTAGCTGCGCAAGGTGCCTTCCTCGGTGGCACCGATGTTGCGCAGCCCGCGCCGGGCCTGGTCGTTGCGCTTGTCGGTCTTGAACTCGACCCGCTGCGCGCCCATCCGCTCGAAGGCGTGTTTCAGCAACAGGTACTTCGCCCACCGGTTGATGCCCTGGCCACGGAAGTCGCGACCGAGCCATGACCAGCCGATCTCCAGCTGCCGTCTCCCGATCCTTGGCCGTGATGGGCCGCAACCGGACATGCTCATTGGCCAGTACGCTGGCCGCGATCTCGTTCCATGCCATGGTCAGGATGCCTTCCCGCGATGTCTGCCCAAGGCCTCGATGACCTGACGCAGCGTGCGCATCCGGGCTAGGTCGTGCTCGGTGAAGTGGGGAAGCTCGACGCCGGTGTCATCGCACGCCGAGTTAGGAACAACACCTTTCAGCGAGGTCAAACCGTAGGAGTTCAGCTCTGCGTCGAGGTCGAGTTCCTCCGGGGGCGATGTCGATGGGCAGCAGGCGAGCGAGGTTGGTGCGGGTGACCAGTTCGATGTGCTCAGGCATGAATACCCCCTGGCGGCTGGTGATCTGGCAGCGGTACCAGTCGAGGATCTGCTTGCGACGGGGCTTGAACTGCGATGTCAGCAGGCCATTGGCAATGCTGAACCGCTCAGCTATGACCACCTTGCTAATCTGCTCGTCCTGCCGAAGGTGGCGTTGGCGCGCATGAGCGCAGCGGCGATCAGCGCCTCATCCGCGGGCTACCGCGCAGGCGAGACCACACCGACGAGCTGCGCCTGCGACAGACAAAACAGCACGCACTCCTCAATCTCGGCGCACTACCCGGGCGGTGAAGGTGAACGGAAACGGCAACGCCTTCACGGCTTCCATCGCCGCGGTGACCCGCTCAATCGCGTGCTTAAAATCGTAGATCGGTGCATCCGGGCGCCCGGTGACGTCCTCGATCGGCCTCAGGTCAGCGTCGGCCTCTGCTGTCGGGCAGGTGTCATCGGACTCCTCGAACGTACGTTCGTGGATAGCGAGGCCCATCGGGCACGATGACGTGGTGAGCGGTTTCGATGCTCGCCTCGAGCACATGATGCGGGTCAACCAGGCTAACTGGGATGCGCGTACCCCGATCCATGTCAGCAGCGCGTTCTACGGTCTGGACGGCACCGTGAACTTCGCGGACTGGTTCGCCGACTTCGAGTGGACGGATCTGGGCGAGCTGGCCGGGCGTGACGTGGTGCACCTGCAGTGCCACCTGGGCACGGAGACCGTCGTTTTCGCCGAGCATGGCGCTCGCACGGTCGGCCTGGACATCTCCTCAGAGTCGATCAAGCAGGCCAGGCGGATCGCGGCGGAGCATGGCGCCGACGTGCAGTACGTGCAGTCCAATGTATACGATGCGGCGGCGGCGCTTGGCGGGCGGACGTTCGACGTGGTCTATACGGGCAAGGGGTCGATGTGCTATCTGCCCGACCTGGACCGCTGGGCTGGGGTGGTGGCCGAGCTGTTGCGTCCCGGCGGGGTGCTCTACGTCGTGGAGTTCCATCCGTTGCTCTACGCGCTGAGCGTGGTGCCGCCGTCAGACGGCAGTGAAGAGTTGTTGCTGCGCCACGACTTCCTGGGCGGCCGGGGTGCGGTCGAGCGGGACTCCACTTTTACCTATACCGACGGGCCGGCGCTGTCGGAGGCTCGGGTCTCCTATGAGTGGATGCACGGCGTTGGTGAGGTGGTCAACGCCCTGATCGGTGCGGGCCTGCGCATCGAGCGGCTACGCGAGAGCGAACGGCTGCCGTGGCGGCGGTGGCCGTCGATGACTCCCGCCGAGGGCGGCTGGTTCCGGCTGCCGGACAGCGCACCGCGCATTCCGTTGATGTACGCGCTGCTGGCCCGCAAGCCCTGAGGGCCGATCGCCGGGCCAACGAGTGCGGTGCGCCACGGGAATCGGCCTGAACGCTTAGGACAACAGCATTCCGCCTCTGGGGTTTCAGAAGTCGTGGTGAGCAGCGGCTTCAGGCCGCTCAGTCACCAGAAGCTCGCGGGGCTCGAATCCGACGAACGGCGGCCCCGCGCCGCCCGGCGCGAGGGGACGCGGGACGGCTGTCACACGCTTACGGCCGACTGCGGCTCGTCGCCTCGACGGCGCTCAGGATCAGCCGCGTCGCGACCTCCGGCTGCGAAACCATGGACGCGTGCGACGCCGCCACCTCCTCAATCCGCGCGTTCGCACGCTCGGCCATGAATCGCTGAGCCGCAGGCGGGATGGCTCGGTCCTCTGTGCCGAGCAGGTACCACGGCGGGATGGACCGCCACGCGGGCGGGCCCGAGGGCGTAACCGCCGCGGCGGCGCTCCACGGTCGCTGCGTAGCCGCCATCACGCCGGCGGTCTCGGGGTCGACGTCGCGGGCAAACGCCTCGTGGAACGCGTCGCGATCGAGGTATAGGTCCACGCCGTCGCTGCCGTCCGGGTTCCTGAACGGCACCGGTCTGATCGCCGGCGGAACCAGACTGCCCTCGAAGATCTCGGAGTCAATGAGCTGCTGGATGCTCTCGCCTTCATCAGGCATCCACCCATTGAGGTAGACGAGCGCCTTCATCTGCTCGTTCCCGGTAGCGGCGTTGGTGATGACCGCGCCGCCGTAGGAGTGGCCGACGAGGACAATGGGTCCGGAGATGCTCCGCAGGAAGTCCGCGAGGTACGCGGCGTCGCCCGTCAGGTGGCGGAGCGGGTTGGCCACTCCGATGGCGATAAACCCGCGGTCGCGCAGGGCGCGAATCACCCCGCCAAAGCCGGTAGCATCGGCCCACGCGCCGTGGACGAACACGATCGTCGGGGTATCAGCGCCCATCGTCGTCACCGCTCCTCCCTTGACGGTTTGACCGATGCCGCGACTGTACGCCGCAGGCGTGCACGAGCCTGAGTCAGCGAAATCGTTGCCATGGGTTGCCACCGTCTGCCCAAGCCGTCAGCGTCTGGCACCGCCGCTGGCAGGCCACAGGCACGATGGGCTGTTGTCCGTTCGGGAGCCTCGGGGCGACGGCGCCGGCGGCCACGGCCGTCGGGCGGTCTGGGGCGGCGACGCGGCACCTGGTCGGCGAGTTCGCGATGAAGAGCGACGACTTCCGCCGCTGGTGGGCCGACCACCGCGTCGTCGAGCGGAGTCACGGCAGCAAGTGGATGCGCCACCCGGTCGTCGGCGAGCTGGAGATCCGTTACCAGGCGATGAACCTCCCCGGCGACCCGGACCAGACCCTGTTCGTGTACACGACCCGGTCGGGCAGCCCGTCGCACGACGCGATGCGGCTGCTGTCCTCGTGGCTGGCCTCGAAGGACAAGCCGACCGCCCCGGGCGCAGGCCGGCACTCGTCCGAGCCGACCGGCCGGGAGATCCCTTCGGACTGATCCGCCGGCATGCGTCGACCCGCGTAACGCGGAGCGGTCGTCCTCTCGCTGCCGCCCGATCCCGCCGTCAGGAGATGCTCCGCTCGGCCAACGACACCGAATCCGAGCTCGTGAACTACCTCTACACACGCGACATCGGTCGGGCGATCCGGCTTGCCGAGAGCCCCGAGACCGGGATGGTCGGCCTCAACCAGGGATTGGTCTCGAACCCGGCCGCCCCGTTCGGCGGCATGAAGCAGTCCGGCCCGGGGCGAGAAGGCGGCAGCGTCGGCATCGACGATTATCTCGAGGTCAAGTACGTGGCCGTGAGCGTCGTCCTAGAGGCCGTACTCCTCCAGCAGCCGCAGCCAGACCTCGCTGACGGTGGGATAGGACGCGAC
>JALZCN010000671.1 GCA_030863045.1 Actinomycetota bacterium
CTGTCAATCCGACCAGCCACACCAACGCCAGCAACGTCAAGTTCACCACCACAGCTGCAACCGCTTCCTGTTGTCGCTTCCGCGCTGAGCCCCGAGCCGGTGCCTACTACCCGCCGACACCCGTGTCGAAACCATCAGTGCCGACCGCCAGAGCCGTCGCGGGTCGGGAAGCTCCCCGTCGCACGGACCGATGACGAGGACGACCTGGTCGCCCGGGTGCGGGCACTGCTGGCCCGCCCCCGAGGGGCAGTCGCTGGGTCGCCGCGCGGTGACACGACGGCTCGACGTCACCGAACACCAGGCCCGCATCGCGATGGAACTGGTGACAGCGACCACGGGACCGGTCCTCAACGGCACCGGTCGCAGGGCGAAGCTCAGGGCGGCGGGTCGGGGTGCCCGATGAGAGCGGTGGTCGCCGTAGAGGTACGCCGGCGGCGCTTGGTAACTCGTGCAGTCGATCGGCGCTGCGGCCAAGTGGCGGTGTGCCCCACCCGCGCCCGCCTGTACGACAAGGTGGTGTGAGCGAACTGGCTCGGCATATTCGGGCGCTGACCCGCGACGTGGCGAGCCTCCGGGCCGACATCGAGCAGTACCGCACCGAACTGAGAGCTGCACTCGACCGGTTCCTCGACGAGCGTGCGCCAACGAGGCCGTTTCCGCCAGCGGTGCTGAGTCGTTGCAGCTGTTGCGGTCATCTTGGCCAGTTAGACCGGCCGATCTGCCGCAACGTGACCTCCACCGTAGAGGTGGGGGGAGGAGACCAACGTGGCTACATCGCCATTGAGCCGTTCTTACGCCCCAGCCGGTCTGAGTAAGGTCGCTACGACCCCGGTGTCGGCCTGCCCCAAGGGTCACCCTCTACCGATGATGGCCACCAAGTGGTTCGACGGTGCTGAATGGCGTGATGGCCGTGAGGCGTGCCGGCACTGCTTCGAGGACCGTGCGCGATCGTCGTAGGTCAGATGCTCTCGTGGTAGCGCTGGCTCTCCCCCGCGGTGCTCGACCACGAAGGTTGGTGGGGTCGAGTTCACGACGTACAGACGCTCGCGTGGAGCGGTACTGCGCCGGGCTCATCGGCGTGCTGCCGGGTACATGATCTCGTGCCCCACACGCATGGGATGAACAACGCCCCGTCGAGGGCATGCTGGTGGTCCTCCAAGCTGGTGGCGCCCCGTAACGCTAGACCGGGACACCCCATCCGCCGCGGATCGAGCGCGGGGGCCATGTGCCTCGTCAGAGACCGGTACGGTTCAGGATCAGCGGTGAGTACCGGGGAGGGCAGAGAGCACGATGCCCTGGTGGGCTAGGCATCCCGAACTCGACTGCAGTGCTGCCCGTAGCCAGCCCGACAACGCTGGCGTCGAGTTCGAAATCCGGGGATCGATCGGCACGTCGAGGGCGGTCGCGGGGTGCGTGTGATCAGATGTGACGGATCACCGGGGGCGATCCGGGAGCTGCACGCCGCTTTGTGCGCGATGCTTGGCGGAGGCGAGGCAGTGGTCCCGCTGGGACCGGGGCAGCCACCCCCGCCCCGGGATCCGGGTCCCGGCCAGGTCGTCATGGCTACCTCTGGCTCTACCGGGCAGCCCAAGTGGGTGCAACTCAGCGCCGCTGCGCTGGGCGCTTCGGCCGCGGCCAGCCATGGCCGGCTAGGGGGCCCCGGGCGGTGGCTACTGGCCCTGCCAACGCAGCATGTCGCAGGGCTGCAGGTGCTGGTTCGTACGGCACTGGCGGGAACCTTGCCTGTGGTGGTCGACCTGCGCGGTGGGTTCGATCCGTTCGCGTTCGCCGCCGCCGCCCGGCGAATGGCCGGCGAGGACGGGCGACGCTACACCGCTCTGGTGCCCACTCAGCTGGAGCGGCTGCTCGATACGAATCCCGAGCTGCTCGACCACTTCGACGCGGTGTTACTGGGCGGTGCCGCCGCGCCGGAGGGCTTGCTGCGGCGGGCCCAGGGAGCGGGTGTGCGTGTGGTGACCACCTACGGCATGACCGAGACCGCGGGCGGCTGTGTCTACGACGGGTGGCCGCTGGACGGGATACGGATCCGGGTGGATGGCGAGGGGAGCGTCGAGCTGGCCGGTCCGGTGTTGGCCAGCGGCTATCTCGATGCGCCCGAGGAGACCGCGGTGGCGTTTCGCGACGGCTGGTTCCGGACCTGCGATCTCGGACGGCTCGACTCGCAGGGGCGGTTGCAGGTGCTCGGCCGAGCTGACGACATGATCGTCACCGGGGGGCTCAACGTGTCCCCAGCCGAAGTGGAGGCAGTGCTCACCGGCCTGGCCGGGGTGGCCGCAGCCTGCGTGGTGGGCGTGCCCGACCCGGAGTGGGGACAGCGGGTCACAGCCGTGGTGGTACCCACCGATCCTGGACGGCCGCCGGACCCGGTTGCGTTGCGCGTGGCAGCTCGACGCCTGCTGACCGGACCGCAGGTCCCCAAGGAGATCGTCCTGTTCGACGCGCTACCACTGCGCCCTGTCGGCAAACCCGACCGCCGGGTCATCCAGACAATCCTCGCTGCGCGAACCAATCACTAAACACGGTATGCGCACATTCACCCACTCTAGGTATGGACGGCTGCGCGCAGCGCGGGTTACCTAAACATCACAGGCCTCAAACCATCACATCCGTCACACCGAAGCACTCGTCCCGCCATCGGGCCAGTCAGGAGTACCCCGTGACGCCGGTTCGTTGCTATCACCGTGTCCGCATCGCAGCGCGGGCTATCGCCCTGAGCGTCGTCGCGGTGCTCGCATTGCTCACCGGAGCGGATCTCCCAGCCATCGCCCAGGACACGGCGCCCGAAGACGGGCTCACCACATGGCTCGTCGACCTGATTCCTGACGGAGATGACACGAACGTACGAGCCGACGCCGGTGGGCTGCGCCTCGACTCCAACACTGGCGGGCCGGCAAGCATCCGGACCACCCAGACGCAGGGCATGCTGCTCACTGCAGCGCAGCCGCTGACCGAGCTCAGCAGCCAGCTAGTGGCGGAACTTACCGCCGAGCAGCCGGCCGGCTCGGCCGTCGCCGTGGACGTTCGCGGCACTCGCGGTGACGGGTCGTGGACCGAGTGGGTGCCTATCGACTCCAAGGCACCCGCGATGCTGAACGCCGCGGTGACCACCGTGCAGACTCGAATCATCCTGCACCGTGGAGACGCCGGCGCGAGCCCACTGGTCCGATCGGTCCGGCTGACCGCACAACCCGGCGTACAACTGCTCGCCGCTCGCCCGCGCAACGCCCACACCTACCGGGTGTTCGCCACCCGTGAGGGACTGGTCGGAGGCACCACAGCCAACGGTCACGTGATCCGCGAGCGGGACCACTTCGTCGCGTTGCCGTCGCGCCGAGGCCTGTCTCCCCGTGGTTCGGGCGACTACACGGTGAAGGTCTGCGCGGACAACGGCCGATGCGAATGGGCCCCGGTATGGGACGTCGGTCCGTGGAACACCACCGACGACTACTGGAATTCCATCGACACCCGCCAGTCTTGGCAGGATCTACCGCAGGGCCGGCCACAGGCACAGGCCGCCCATGACGACGGGCACAACGGGGGCCTGGACCAGTTCGGCCGGAAAGTGCTCAACCCGGCTGCTATCGACCTGGCAGACGGCACCTTCTGGGACGGTTTGGGGCTGCGCGACAACAGCTGGGTCACCGTCACCTACCTGTGGACTGACGGCGGGCCGCTGGCCATCGTGCGGATGCCGCTCCTGCACGTCCGCAGCGGGCCAGGCGCGCATCACCCGCCGGTGGGTCTGGCGGCGCAGCGCGCCGCATTGCGGGTCGAGTGTGCTGTCACCGGCCAGCTGGTCAACGGCAATGAGGGCAGCACCGATCGGTGGCTGCGGATCGGTCCGGACCAATACGTATCCGCCGCGCACGTCACGATTCAAGGCGTCCAAGGGGTTCAGGGGAATGATGAGACAGGCATGAACTGCGCAACCCCATAGAGTTGGGGTCGTGGCGAGCGTGGCGCAGTGGGTGCAGGGAGCGCGGCCTCGGACGTTGCCCAACTCGATCGCCCCAGTGCTGGCGGGTTGGGGCGCGGCGGCCGCAACCGGCGCGTCACACTGGGCGCGGGCACTGCTGGCTCTGGTCGTGGCTTTGGCACTGCAGATCGGGGTCAACTACGCCAACGACTACTCCGACGGGATCCGCGGCACCGACACCGTCCGGGTGGGCCCGATGCGGCTGGTCGGCTCGGGGGCGGCGACCCCGCGGCAGGTGCTCGGCGC
>JALZCN010000674.1 GCA_030863045.1 Actinomycetota bacterium
CCCACATGCTCGCCCACCGGACTGTCGCCGGCGACCGCCTGCGCCGCCTGCCGGGCCGGCTCAACGGCCTCGTGGAGGTCAACACCCGACGCGGTAGTCTCGGCTGTCACGTCTTCGATTGTGCCGCATCGGCGGCCTGCTTCGACAACCCGGCCAAGGTGGTCCATGCCACGGATCCATGTAGTGCGCGTTGCTGTCGTGGCGGCCGCAGTCATGACGGCGGTGGGGCTGGCCGGCTGCACTACACAACCGCCGGCTGGGCAACAGCCGGTGGGACCACAGCCTGCTGGCCAACAGGCGGCTGCACAACAGCTGCGGGTGCAGGTTCTGGCCACCCTCCCCCACGACACGACGATGTACACCCAAGGCCTGGAGATTCACGACGAAGTGCTCTATGAGGGCAGCGGCCAGGTCGGGCAGTCCCGGATCCGAACCACCGCCCTGCCCGGCACCGCCGTGCTGCGGGAGGAGGCGTTACCCGCCCCGCTGTTCGGCGAGGGCATCACCATCGCTGGTGACCGGCTGTGGCAGCTGACATGGACCGACCAAACGGCGATCGAGCGCGATCCGGAAACGTTGGCCGAGCGCCGCAAGGTGACCTACCCGGGCGAGGGCTGGGGCCTGTGCTACGACGGGAAACGGCTGGTGATGAGCGACGGCTCGGACCGGCTCACTTTCCGGGACCCGGTCACTTTCGCCCCGTCCGGGCAGGTGGCCGTCCACCTGAACGGCAAGCCGGTTCGGCAGCTCAATGAACTGGAGTGTGTAGACGGCGCCGTCTGGGCCAACGTCTATCAGACCGACCGAATCCTACGTATCGACCCCAACACCGGCGCGGTGACCGGCCTGGTCGACGCGTCCGGTTTGCTCACCGCACAGCAACGGGCATCCGCGGACGTGCTCAACGGCATCGCCGCGATTCCCGGCACCAACGAGTTCCTGATCACCGGCAAGTATTGGCCGTCGATGTTCCGGGTTCGCTTCGTGCCTTCGTGACACCGGTGATGGCCCATTAGTGAGGGGTGCCGGTGGTGCAGGATGGACCCGTGAAGCGACCCGTGCCTCCGTCCAGCGCCGACGGTCCCGGCGCTCAGGGCGCCAGGGGGCGCCGGACGATGGCAGGTCGCGGACGGCGTTGGGTCCCCTCGCCGCCCAGCGGCCCAACAGCCTCGCCCGGTAGGCAGGATTGGCCGCACACGGCTGCGTCGCCGGAGCAATCGGTCCACGCCCGGGACGCCGATCACTGGCGTCCCGGCACGGCGCCTGCACCGGACGACCCGACGACGACTCCCCTCCGAGCGCAACCCGGGACACCGGGTGGCCCCCAGCCCCCTCGCAAGATCACCGTTACCCGGGTGGCTGCCTGGCGGAGCAGGCAACTCGTCTCCGGCGGCGTGCGGCGCTTCCACGAGGCCACCACGGCCGACGGGGCCGGCCGGTCCGGGCTGTCCTCGCTGACCTACGCGACGATGATGGACTACGCGGCCAACTCGGCCATCGCCGTCGCACTGGCCAACACGCTGTTCTTCGCCGCGGCCACCGCCGAGAGCCGGGCCAATGTGGCGCTCTACCTGCTGATCACGGTTGCGCCGTTCGCGGTGGTCGCCCCGGTGATCGGCCCACTACTGGACCGGCTGCAGCACGGCCGGCGGGTAGCAATGGCGCTGTCGTTCGCCGGGCGCGCCTTCCTGCTGATCGTGATGGCGGTGCACATCCACGACTGGCTGCTGTACCCCGCTGCGCTGGGTTTCATGGTGCTGGCCAAGTCCTTCCACGTGCTCCAGGCCGCGGTGGTCCCTCGGGTGCTGCCGCCGGGGATCACTCTGGTGAAGACCAACTCACGGCTCACGATGTTCGGGATGGTCGCCGCCGGGGTCTCCGGTGCGGTCGCCGGCGGGGTAGCGGCATTGACCGGATCACCGGGAGCGCTGCTGTTCACCACGGTGGTCTGCCTGGTGGGGACCGGGCTGTGCCTACGCATCCCGTCCTGGGTCGAGGTAACCGAAGGCGAGGTTCCCGCCTCGTTGCGGGACAAGACCACTGCGGCGTCCGGCTCCACGCGCCACCGGCAGCCGATGGGTCGGCACGTGGTCGTCGCCCTGTGGGGCAACGCCACCGCGCGGGTGCTCACCGGGTTCCTCACACTTTTCGTGGCGTTCGCGGTGAAGGCCCAGACCGAGGGCTCACCTGGACGGCAGCTGGTGCTGCTCGGCGTCGTCGGTGTGGCGGCCGGGGCAGGCAGTTTTCTGGGCAATGCGGTCGGCGCTCGGACCCATTTCGGTAAGCCCGACCATGCCATCATCGGCTGTGTGGCCGCTGGGCTCACCATGGCGGTGTTCGCGGCGCTGGTGCCGGGAATCATCGTTGCGGCGGTCACCGCGCTGGTAGCAGCGACGGCCAGCTCGGTGGCCAAGGTCTGCCTGGATGCCGTGATCCAACGCGGGGTGCCGGAGGAGTCCCGCGCGTCAGCGTTCGGCCGATCAGAAACCGTGCTGCAGACAGCTTGGGTGATGGGCGGCGCGCTGGGTGTGCTGCTACCACCCACCTACTGGATCGGGTTCGCCTCGGTATCGGCGGTTCTGGCCCTGGGACTGGCGCAGACTCTGTTGACGCGGCGCGGATCGTCGCTGATTCCTGGATTGGGTGTCGCCGCGCCGCTCCCCCGACACCCGATCACCCGCCGGGCCGACCAGCAGGTCTGAGGTCTTCAAGAGCTACCACCCCGCCTCGGGGCAATCTCGAACCGCTGCCAACCCGTCTGTCCCGGCACGGCAGGCGATCAGGGATCCAGCTCGCGGGCGACGGCTCGCACCACCTCCGCGATCCGTTTGGTTCCCCGGCGATCGGGGTAGCGGCCGCGGCGCAAGTCGGGCTGAACTCGCGACTCCAGCAATCTGATCATGTCGTCGATCATGCCGTGCAGTTCCTCAGCCGGACGGCGCCGAGCTTCCGCCACCGACGGCGGCGACTCCAGTAACCGCACCGACAAGGCCTGCGGGCCCCGTCGCCCGTCGGCCACCCCGAACTCGACGCGCTGCCCACTCTTGAGATCGGTCACTCCGGTAGGGAGCGCGTTGGCTCGCACGTAGACGTCGGCACCACCGTCCTGCGTGACAAAACCGAAGCCCTTGCCCGCGTCGTACCACTTGACCTTGCCGGTCGGCACTGACCTCACCGTTCCCTCGTGGACTACCGCCTGCCGGGGTGCACGACCAGCACGACGAACGCGTCCCGAACGCACCGGGACGCGTGCGCACCAGCTTACGACCTCCGACAACTTTTCGGGTCCTGCACGCCACATCGATAGTTATCGATCCGCG
>JALZCN010000684.1 GCA_030863045.1 Actinomycetota bacterium
CCCGCAGCCGGACCCGCAGCCGGACCCGCAGCCGGACCCGCAGCCGGACCCGCAGCCGCAACCGGATCCCCAGCCACAGCCGGATCCAGAGCCGCAGCCGGAACCGGCACCACAGCCGCAGCCAAACTCGGACGCGGATTCAACTACGGCGTAGGACAAGCTGTCGGCTATGCGTGGTCACGCCGAACGCTCGATGCTCCCGATCCGGGGGAACGGCGTAGTGGAGAAGATCACTTCCACCGGTACCTCGAAGTACTCCGCGATCCGCAGCGCCAGGTACAAGCTGGGGCTGTACTCGCCTCGCTCCAGGTAGCCGACGGTTTGATAGTGGACCCCGAGCGCCTCGGCAAGCTCGCGTCGGGAGATCCATCGCTCGGCGCGCAGCATGGCGATGCGGTTGTGCACGGTCTCGCTCATCGATCCCTTGGCCTTACCCTTTGGCCCGGAACTCTGGGCCGACCCGCCTTGCCCGGTCGTCATCCCTCATCCAATGTCTTCCGCATTCGAGAGTAGAGATGCTCTCAACATTGCACGGTTCGATGTAGGGAGGGGGAGTGCCACCCGTAGCAGGGCGTCGCGTTACCCAACCGGCCGCGGGGCTCCTATCAGCCGGGCTGTGCTCGTCAATTGGGGAGAATGACCGCGCTCATCGCGGCCTGTTGTCTCATTGCCGGGCCCGCCGTGAACTCGACGCAGCCGACGTTATAAGCCTGGTCACGTTCGTGGTTCGAGTTCACGGCGCAAATCACTGGTGAGCCCGCTCGGGCTCTGCTGGCCCAAGGATTCGGTTACGACGCCAGCGGCAGCTGCGCTCGTGACGAGCAGTGCGAGAAGCACCGATCCAGGCCGCAGCTGCGGGAACAGGTCCGTCGGGACGGTACCGAGCTCGATTTCGAACACTGCCGCGTCGTAGTCCACGTCGCCGTTGGGTGCACACCCGCTTCCGCTCCGGTAGGCAGCCCCGACCAGCACCGATCCGTCCACATGCTCGCCTGCGGTGCGTCCCCGCTCTAGTGCGGACCTACCGGCGAAGTGCTGGGTCTCCCTTGGCTCGCTGGACACCAAAGGCCCGGTCTCTCGCCGGCGGGCGGGAGCACCGGGGCCTTTGGCGGCCGTGTCAGGGATCAGACGTCGTAGTAAAGGCTGAATTCGAAGGGGTGTGGGCGCAGGCGCAGCGGGTCGATCTCGTTTTCCCGCTTCAGCGCTATCCAGGTCTCGATCAGGTCTGGGGTGAAGACGCCGCCTTCGAGCAGGTAATCGTGGTCGGCCTCGAGGCGGTTGATCACTGCGTCCAGGTTCGACGGCACCTGTGCGACGTCTTTGGCTTCCTCGGGAGGCAGCTCGTAGAGATCCTTGTCGATCGGCGCAGCCGGTTCGTAGGCGTTCTTGATGCCATCCAACCCCGCCATCATCATCGCGGCAAAGGCCAGGTATGGATTACCCGAAGAATCCGGGCAACGGAACTCGATGCGCTTGGCCTTGGGGTTGTTGCCAGTGATCGGGATCCGGATGCAGGCGGATCGGTTGCGCTGCGAGTACACGAGATTGACCGGCGCCTCGAATCCAGGTACCAGGCGGTGGTAGGAGTTCACCGTCGGGTTCGTGAACGCCAGCAAGGACGGCGCGTGGTGCAGGATGCCGCCGATGTAGTGCCGGCCGATGTCGGACAACCCGGCGTAGCCGGACTCGTCGTGGAACAGTGGCCTGCCATCCATCCACAGCGACTGGTGAGTGTGCATACCAGAGCCGTTGTCTCCGAACAGCGGCTTGGGCATGAACGTCACGGTCCGCCTGTCCGCCCACGCGGTGTTCTTCACGATGTACTTGTAGAGCTGCAGATCATCGGCTGCGTGCAGCAGAGTGTTGTACTTGTAGTTGATCTCCGCCTGGCCTGCGGTACCCACCTCGTGGTGTGCCTTTTCCACCGTGAATCCGCACCCGATGAGGTTGGTGACGATTGCGTTGCGCAGATCGGCGAAGTGGTCGGTGGGTGGAACCGGGAAGTAACCGCTCTTGTAGTTGACCTTGTAGCCCTGGTTGCGGCCATCCTCTTCGGCACCGGTGTTCCACCAGCCGGCGACCGAGTCGATCTCGTGGAATGCGCTGTTGGGCGTGGTGTCGAAGCGCACCGAGTCGAACATGTAGAACTCGGCCTCGGGGCCGAAGTAGGCGGTGTCGGCGATGCCGGTCGACGCCAGGTACTCCTCTGCCTTGCGGGCCACGTTGCGTGGGTCGCGGCTGTAGGGCTCTCGGGTGAACGGATCGTGCACGAAGAAGTTGATGTTCAACGTCTTCTGAACCCGAAACGGGTCGATACGCGCTGTCGCGGCGTCGGGTAGCAACAGCATGTCTGACTCGTGGATGGACTGGAACCCGCGTACCGAGGAGCCGTCGAAGGCCAGGCCTTCCTCAATGACGTCCGCGTCGAAGTACGCGGCCGGGACCGTGAAGTGCTGCATGATGCCCGGTACATCGCAGAAGCGGACGTCGATGAACTCGACGTCTTCGTCGGCGATGAAGCGCAGGACCTCATCGGAGTTGGAGAACACCTTCGTTCACTCCTTCGTGCGCTGTGCTGTGGACCAGGTGATGTGGTCAGTTCGTTCCGGCGAACCTAAGAGGGCGGTGTTGCCCGGTCATCACCCGAATGTTTCGCCAAGGTTACGACGCTGGTGGCGGGCCAGGTTAGCCCGTCGGCGGCATACCCTAGTCACATGAGCAGGTGGACCGAAACCTGGTTAACCGGCCGCTTAGGGCAAGCCGGTGACGATCGCCCCCGCGGAACCGATGAGCAGGGCTATCCCGGTCAGCGACTTGGATTGCCGGAGCGCGGACCCGGCTCCGCTGCCGGCTTCGGTCCTCGAATCCTGGCGCTCGTGATCGACTGGTTGCCCTGCTCGGTGGCCGCCCAACTGCTCACCGAGAACCCGGCGTTCTCGGCATTGGCGCTGTTTGCGGCGATCACGGTGCTCTCGGTCGCCGTCGCGGGCCGCACCCTCGGCCATGCCGTGGCGGGGCTGCGGGTGGCTCAGATGGACGGGCGTACGGCTGGCTTCGGTGCCGCGGTGATCCGCACGGTGCTGCTGTGCCTGGTGATTCCTCCAC
>JALZCN010000692.1 GCA_030863045.1 Actinomycetota bacterium
TAGGTGGCGCGCTGCCCGCCGCCCCACCGAGCGTGCTGGCCCGGCTGCGACGGCGTAGGCCAGGTACTGACGCCACCGCATCGGAACGGTTCTGGGAGGAGGCTCGCGACACCGACGCCGGTCCGGATTCACCGGCCAATGGCCACGTGTCGGGCAACCCGGTGCGTCCAGAGGCCGGCGCGCCGGTACTGGCCGCGGCGGAGCGGCTGGACCGCCGTGCGAGTCGTCTTGCGCTCACCCCGATGCTGGCGGCACCCGGTTCTGGGAGTTCTGGCCACGGCGGGGCGGAGCCGGCCGGGTCGAGCCAAAGCACCGGGGCAAATCAGAGCACAGTGCGGCCGGATCGGTTGGCTGCGTTGCCGACTGGGTTCGGGATGACCGCGGTTGGCCGGGCCCGATCAGGCGAGGAGCCGGTGTACGTGCCCTCGGCGGTCAGCGATCCGCGCGGCACGCCGCGGCAGGCGGAATTGGAGGAGGTGGCCGGGCGAACGGTGTGGGTGGTGTACCGACCGTCGGCCGGCCTCGAAGTCGGCGCGGACGGCACTGACGGTGACAGCGCCCGGCCCACGGACTGATCGGGGCAGCGCCGTGCCGATCCGTACCCACCGTGGCCGCGTGGCCGTCTACCGCAAGTTGTGGGGTTGGCCGGTGCGTTCCCCCAAGCATCTCGCTGGCACCCTGGTGGCGCTGGTCGCGATCGCTTTCGGGCTGGGGCAGGCGTTGCCGGACAACCGGAATGCCACCGCTCCCCCGGTGCCGTCGAAGGGCACCGAACGTGCAGCGGAACCCAGCCAGCTCGCCCAAGCTGCACGCCCGCCGACGGCTGAACCCGGCATCGGTCGAAAGCCCGCGGTGCCCTTTCCCAGCGCCCCGGCTCCGGCTGCGGCCCTCACGGTCGCGCAGTCCTGGGTGCGCGCCTTCCTCACCACCCCGCGCGGCATCACTTCGGCGCGGTGGATCGAGCAGCTACGGCCCTACACCACCGACGAGTTGTTGCCCGAACTACGGTCTGTCGACCCCGCGAACGTGCCGGCGGCGCAGATCAACGGCGAGCCGCGAACGGTCAGCTCAAGCGCGAGCTCTGTCGAGGTGGATGTGCCGACCACCGCAGCGGTGGTACGGCTGCTGCTGGTCGCCACGCCGACCGGCTGGCGAGTGGCTGGTTACGAGCGGGCGGGTTGAGCCGTGCGCCGATGGCTGATCGGGCTGGTACTCGTCGGCTTGCTCGGCGGCCTCATCGCGGTGTCTGCGATCTCCGTCTTGCTCGGCGGCGTCGGGTCGGGCGACTGGACGTTCGGAGTGCCGTGCGGCTCGGTTCTCGCGTCCACCGATCCGCGTGAAGCGCCACAGGTGGCCATCCAGGTCAGCGACCTCGACGAAGAGCAACGCGCCACCGTCGAACTGATCATCGCGATCGGCAAGCAGCGCGGGCTGCCGCCGCGAGCGTGGCAGATCGCCATCCAGGCCGGGATGACCGAGTCCCGACTGCACAACCTCCACTACGGGGACCGGGACTCGCTGGGCATCTTCCAGATGCGGCCTTCCATGGGGTGGGGCAGCGTCGCCCAGGTCACCGATCCCGTGTATCAGATCAACAAGTTTTACGACGTGCTGCTGACGGTGCCCAACTGGGAAACCCGGCGGCCGGGAGACATCGCGCAGGCGATCGAGCGGTCGGCCTTCCCATTGCGGTACCACCAGTGGGAACCGCTGGCCGTCAACGTGATCAGCGCCGTGGGAGGCAACGTCGCGGAGTTCGTGCCGGCTTCCTGCACCGCCCCCCTCCCGGCGCCCTCTGAGGTTGCCGGGCGGGCGATGCAGTACGCGCTGGGTGAAGTCGGCAAGCCTTACGTCTGGGGCGCCACCGGTCCCCATTCTTATGACTGCTCGGGGCTGATGCTACGGGCCTACGAGTCGGCTGGCGTCACGCTGCCTCGGGTGGCGCGGCAGCAGTACTGGGCCGGCGCCCAGTTGCCGGTGCGCCAGGCGCAGCCGGGCGACCTGCTGTTCTGGGGCTATGACACCTCGAACCCGGATAGCATCCACCACGTTGCGATGTACCTGGGCAACGGTCGCATGGTCGAGGCCGCCAATCAGACGGTGCCGCTGCGGCAGCGGGCCGTGAGCTTCGATGAGAGAGAACTGATGCCGCTCGCGGTCCGGCCTGGCGTGCCGGTCGCGAAGGACTGATATCCGGAGGTGACGGTGTACGCGTCGGAACCGATCCAGCGGCCGGCCGGTCGGCCGGCTTCGGCGACCCCGCTGCGGGACCATCTCGAACTGACGAGGTTGGGTGTTGACGAGGGCTATGTCGTGTTACCCCGGTCCCTGGCCGAGGAGATGCCCCTGCCGTGGCAGCAGCAGATGGCCTACCTCATCGGTGAGCTGCATCAGACCTACGGCGACCTCCCCTGGCCCATCTACCGGGTGGTGCCCAGCCGCACTGAACGGCTGGTCGACCTCGACGAAAACCAGCTCGCCGAAGCCGGGTACGTGCTCGAGATCGACGCCAGCGGTGAGCTGGTGTACCGGGATCGCGACGATGTCGTGGTACCCGACCCGCAGTCCAGGGAGGTCTTGGTGTCCTGCCTGGACC
>JALZCN010000007.1 GCA_030863045.1 Actinomycetota bacterium
GCTCAAACCGGCCGGCCTGACCCCGCTGTCGATGCTCGCGCTGACCGGCATCCTGGCCGAGTGCGGGCTGCCCGACGGGGTGCTCAACGTCGTCCCGACCTCAAGATCGGGGCGACTGATGGAACCGCTGATCCGGGACGGCCGAGCCCGCAAGCTGTCCTTCACCGGTTCCACCGAGGTCGGCCGCAGGCTGCTGGAGCAGTGCGCCGAGCAGATCATGCGGACCTCGATGGAGCTGGGTGGTAACGCGCCGTTCCTGGTCTTCGCCGATGCCGACCTCGATGCTGCCGTCCAGGGAGCGATGGTCGCCAAGATGCGCAACATCGGCGAGGCGTGCACCGCCGCCAACCGCTTCTACGTGCACGCCGACGTCGTCGGGGAGTTCTCCCGCCAGCTAGCTGAGCAGATGGGTGCGCTGCGCGTCGGGCGCGGCAGCGAAGAGGGCGTACAAGTCGGCCCGCTGATCGAGGCCAAGGCGCGGGACAAGGTGCGGAACCTGGTCGACGATGCGGTCACGCGCGGCGCTCAGGTGCTCGTCGGCGGAGAGCCGGTGGCCGGTCCGGGCTACTTCTACCGCCCAACCGTGCTCGTCGACGTGCCGCCGGATGCCGAGATCACCAGCACCGAGGTCTTCGGACCGGTCGCGCCGATCACTTCGTTCACTGACGAGGACGAGGTACTGGCGACTGCCAATGACACTCCCTTCGGGCTGGTCAGCTACGTCTACACCGAGGATTTGCGACGTGCCTTGCGGGTCTGCGAGCGGCTCGAGGCCGGCATGGTCGGGCTGAACCAAGGCCTGGTGTCCAACCCGGCGGCGCCCTTCGGCGGTGTCAAGCACTCCGGGTTGGGTCGCGAGGGCGGCACCGTGGGTATCGAGGAGTTCCTGGAGATCAAGTACGTGGCCGTTGCCACCACGCGGTGACAACATCCAGCCGTCGCGTCGCGCTCCGCGATCAGAGGGTGCTGCCGAACATCGCCACCAGCTTTGGGCTTTCGCAGAACTCTAGCAGTAACCATCTTCTGCCTTTACTCTGATGGGTGACCCCACATGCGGCGAAAGATGACCTATGACTACGCCTGCTGACACGGTCGCCATGCATATGAGTGACGGCATCGTCAATGCACCCACTTCGGCGGTGTTCGGCCTCCTCGCGGCGGCTGGGCTCGGCTACTCTCTGTACCGGTCGGGCGACGATCTGGACGACCGCACCGCGCCGATGGCGGGTCTGGTCGCGGCCTTTATCTTCGCCGTGCAGATGATCAACTTTCCGGTCCTGCCCGGGGTCAGTGGCCACCTGTTGGGAGGGGCGCTGGCCGCCATCCTGGTGGGCCCGTGGCTCGGCGCCTTGTGCGTCGGCATCGTGCTGCTCGTGCAGGCGCTGCTGTTCGCCGACGGCGGTCTCACCGCGCTGGGCACCAACATCACGAACATGGCACTGATCGGCACCCTGGTCGGGTTCGGGGTCGCCATCCTCCTGCGGAGGCTGGCTATCCGAAGCCGGGCGGGGCTGATCACCGTTGCGTTCGTCTCCGCACTCGTCAACACGGTGGTCGCGTCGTTGGGATTCGTCATGGAATATACGATCGGTGGGACCGGCGGCGCGTCGCTGGCCACGGTGGCGGTGAGCATCATCGGGGTGCACATCCTGATCGGCGTCGGTGAGGGCATCATCACCGCACTCACCGTCGGCGCTGTGGCCTCGGCCCGCCCGGATCTCGTCTACCTGCTGCGGTCATCGCCGGCTCGGACGCCCGAAACGACCACAGCCACCGCTACCGCTACCGCCGAGCAGAGTGCGCCATGACCACCCAGCATTACAGGCGCAGCCCCGCCCGGTTCTTCATCGTCTTCGGCGTCGTCGCCCTCCTGATTGCTGGGCTGCTGTCCTATCTGGCCGCAAGCAGCCCCGACGGCCTCGACTCGGCGACGCTTCAAGGGTGCCAGGTCATCGAGGTGGACGGTGCCGAAGAGCTGTCCGGCGAGTGCATCGCGCAGAACGCTCGAGATCATGACCTGGCCGGTAGCCCGCTCGCTGACTACACCCTGGGTGGCAACGACGGCACAGTCGGCCTGGCCGGCGTGATCGGGGTACTGGTGACTCTCGCCCTTGCGGGTGGGCTGTTCTGGCTGGTGCGTCCCCGCCGGCGGCGCTCCACCGACCAGGCCTGACCTACAGTGGGAGCTGGCCACGCGCACCCGCTGTACCTGCCGGGCAGCTCACTGGTGCACCGGTTGCCGCCACAGGTCAAGGTGCTCGCGGCCTTCCTGTTCGTCTGCTGTGTGGTCGCCACGCCGCCAGAGGTGTTCTGGGCGTTCGGTAGTTATTTCCTGGTGCTGGCCGGGGTATGGGCGGTGGCGGCGATCCCGCCGGGTTGGATCGCACGACGGGCCCTGATCGAGGCACCGTTCATCGTGCTCGCCGTGCTGCTCCCGTTCGCCGAGGGTGGGCAGCGGGTCCACGTCGCGGGTGTGTCGCTGTCGGTGACCGGGCTGCTGGCCGGCTGGAACATCGTGATCAAGGGCACGCTCGGGGTACTCACCTCGCTGACCCTGGCCGCGACGACCTCGCCGCGCGATCTACTGATCGGCCTGCAAAGACTCCGGGTGCCCAGCACCATCACCACGATCGCCACCTTGATGCTGCGGTACTTCGAGGTGATCGTCGAAGAAGCCCGGCGGATGCGGATCGCCCGGATCTCCCGGGGGCACGATCCGCGCCTGCTGTGGCAAGCAGGGGCGACTGCCCGTGGCATCGGCAGCCTATTCCTGCGCTCCTACGAGCGGGGTGAACGCGTCCACCTGGCCATGCTGGCGCGAGGCTGGACCGGCCAGATGCCGGTTCTGCACGACAGATCTACCGGTGGCCGTGATTGGTTGCTCGGCTCGGTACCGGTCTCGGTGGCGCTTCTGATCGCAGCGGGCGCCTGGTGGGGTGGGTGACCGTGCCGGCACTGCGGCTGATCGAGCTGAGTTTCGCCTATCCTGACGGGCGCCGCGCACTGGAGGGCATCGATCTCACCGTGCAGCCCGGCGAACGGGTGGCGCTTCTAGGTCCCAACGGTGCGGGTAAGACCACCCTCGTCCTGCACCTCAACGGCGTTCTCCAGCCGTCCAACGGCGCCGTCGAGGTAGGCAAGCTCCCAGTGATCAAGCAGAATCTGCGGGAGATCCGCCGCCGCGTGGGGATCGTGTTCCAAGACCCCGACGACCAGCTGTTCATGCCTACCGTCGCCGAGGACGTGGCCTTTGGGCCGGCCAATTTCGGACTGAGTGGTGCCGAACTCGAGGCTCGGGTGCACACCGCCCTGGCCGCCGTCGGGATGGGAGAGCACGCTGCACGCTCCCCGCTGCATCTATCCGGTGGGCAGCGGCGACGCGCAGCGCTGGCGACCGTGCTGTCCTGCGATCCGGAGATCCTGGTCCTCGATGAGCCGTCCTCGAACCTGGACCCGGTAGCCCGCCGGGAACTCGCTGACGTGCTGCTGGCACTGGACCGGACGATGCTGATGGTCACCCACGACCTGCCTTATGCCCTGCAGCTATGCCCGCGAAGCGTGGTGCTCGACAGCGGCCGGATCGTGGCCGACGCCCCGACCCGAGATCTGCTCGCCGATAACGACTTGCTGGCGCGGCACCGCCTCGAGTTGCCGTTCGGCTTCAGCCTGGCCTGACTGCTTAGCTGCCCCGCTGCTGGGGCGTCTGGGGTGGCGGTTCTCCATCATCAGGCGGGCGGGCCGAGTTGTTGTTCGTTGGCTGTTCTGGTGAAGATCCGGACGGCGGGGACGCGACCGGTCCGGGAGGCGCTGCCGCGGACGGTGGTTGGGTCATCTGCGGTGGCTGGACATGACGCACAGCGTCGGCATCGCCGCTCATCGGGGAGCCGCCTAGCGACGGAGTCATCCCCACCTCCGGTCCAGGCACCTGCTTTCGGGCCACCTCTTCGGCAGCCCGAAGCGCGGCCGCCACATGCGGGTCCGTAGGGGTGTCGAACCACGCGGCGATGGCCTCGTCGTCCTCCTCGGGCCGGCTGGACGGGACGTAGTCGCGGCTTGGCTCGAACCGGAACACGCCGTCCTCCCCCGGCGCGCCCAACATCTTGCTGAACCCCTCGAGAGCCTTACCGAAGTCGCTCGGCACGATCCAGACCTTGTTCGCATCGCCCTGGGCCATTTGCGGCAGCGTCTGTAAATACTGGTAGGCCAGCAACTCGGGCGTCGGGCGGCCCGCCTT
>JALZCN010000013.1 GCA_030863045.1 Actinomycetota bacterium
ACCGCACCGGGGACCTGGTGCGCTGGGGTACCGACGGCCAGCTGCGCTTCGTCGGGCGAGCCGACGAGCAGGTCAAGATCCGGGGATTCCGGATCGAGCCCGGCGAGATCGAAACGGTGCTCGCGACCCACCCCGATGTCGACCGTGCGGTGGTCGTCGCCCGCCAGGACCAACCCGGTCCGCCCCAGCTGGTGGCCTACCTGCTCGCCGCTGCGGGCCGGACTCCGGCAGTGCAGCAGGTTCGCGCCCTGCTGACCCGGACGCTGCCCGCCCACATGGTGCCCGCGGCATTCGTGCTCCTCGACGCCCTGCCACTCACCGCGCACAGCAAACTCGACCGCCGCGCCCTGCCGCCACCCCCCACCGAGCGCGCGGCACACACCGGCGCGACGGAGGCCCGCACCGACACCGAGCACGTCTTGGCCCGGATCTGGGCCGATGTACTCGGCGTGCGCACCGTCGGCGTCGACGACGACTTCTTCGCCCTCGGGGGCGACTCCATCACAGCGGTGCAGGTGCTGTCCCGGATCCGCACCGCTCTCGGAGCCGACCTGCCCATCCGCGCGCTGTTCAACGCCGGCACGGTCGCAATGCTCGCCGAATGCCTGCCGTCCGCGGCCCCAGTCCAGGTCCAGCCCACGATGCCGATCCCCCGGGTATCGCGCGAAAGGGCGTTAGCCCTGTCGCCCGCACAACAACGGCTGTGGCTGCTCGACGACCTCTCCCGCGGGGCCACCGAATACAGCACCGGTATCGGGTTGCGGCTGTCCGGCGACCTCGCCGAGGTGGCACTACGCAAGGCGCTGGCTGGCTTGGTGGGCCGCCACGAGTCGCTCCGAACGACGTTCGAGACGGTGGACGGGCACGGCGTCTCGCGCATCGCCCCCCGCGGGGAGATCCCGCTGGACACGGTCGACCTGTCCAGCATGGACCTATCCGGCACCGTCACCGAACGCGACGGCACCCTGCAACAGGCGGTGGCGCAGTTCCTGAGCCGCCCGTTCGACCTGCGACGCGGCCCGCTGACCCGAGCGCTACTGGTCCGACTCGCCGCCACCGACCACGTACTGGTCCTCAACCAGCACCACATCATCACCGACGGCCGGTCGGTGCGGCTGCTCGTCGACGAGCTGGCCCAACGGTACGCCGCCGAAGTGGACGCCACCCCGATCCGGTTACCGCAGCCGGCACTCCAATACGCCGACATCGCCGCTTGGCAGCACGAGCGGCTGTCTGAACACGTCCTGCAACCGCACCTGGCGTACTGGCGCCGCCAACTCGCCGGTGTCGAACCGCTCGAACTGCCCACCGATCGGCCCCGACCACCCCTGCGCACGACGGCTGGCGCGGTACACCGCCATGATTTGCCGGCCGAGCTGGTCGGGGACTTGACGAGGTTGGCGCAGGCCCGTGGGGTGACGCTGTTCATGACCTTGACAGCTGCGGTGCAGGTGTTGCTGTCGCGCTACGCCAACCAGCGCGACGTGGCCGTCGGCACCGTCACGTCCGGACGTCACCGGCCGGAGCTGGAAGATCTCGTCGGATTCTTCGTCAACACCGTCGTACTGCGCTGCACGGTGGACGCCGCGCAGACGTTCGAGGAGTTCCTGGCCGACGTCCGGGAGACCGTGCTGGAGGCCTTCGCCCACGACGAGGTGCCCTTCGACCGGCTGGTTGAGGACCTTCGATCGGAGCGCGACCCGAGCCGGACCCCGCTGGTACAGGCGCTGGTCGTGCTGCACAGCGAGATGGTGTGCGGGCATGAAGCCGGCGGATTGCGGATCGCCGAGCACGACCTGCCCCGACCGTTCGCCCGGTTCGAACTCGTCATGGAGTTCCTGCCCCGCGGTGACTCGCTGAGTCTGGCGATCGAGTACAACACCGACCTGTTCGACCCCAGCACCGTGCAGCGAATGGCGGGACATCTGCAGCGGCTGCTGGCCGCCGTCGCCGCCGAGCCGGGCCGGCCGCTGGCCGATCTTTCGCTGCTGACCGAAGCCGAACGGCATCAGGTGCTGGTGCAGTGGAACGACACCGAGCGCCCGGTTCCACCGGTGACACTGCCAGCGCTGTTCGAGGCCCAAGCTGCGCGAACCCCGGACGCGCTCGCGGTGCGGTGCACCGACACCCGGCTGTCCTACACCGACTGCAACCAACGCGCCAACCAGCTGGCCCGGCTGTTGATCGCGCGAGGAGCCGGCCCGGAGCGCTTCGTTGCCGTGGCGTTGCCGCGATCGGCGGAGTTGATCGTGGCACTGCTGGCGGTGCTGAAAGCGGGCTGCGCGTACCTGCCGATCGACCCCAGTCATTCAGCCGAGCGCATTGCGCTGATGTGCACCGATGCGCAACCACCGCTGGTGCTGACGACGGATGAGGTGGCCGACCGCCTGCCTGCGGTGGCGGGGATGGATCGGCTGGTGCTCGACCGCGCCGAGCTGACCACTCAGTCCTGCGACAACATCTCAGACATCGAGCGATCGGCGCCTCTGCACGGCGCCCATCCCGCCTACGTGATCTACACCTCGGGTTCCACCGGCCAACCCAAGGGAGTGGTGATCTCCCACACCGCCCTGGCCAACTTCCTCAGCTCAATGGCCGAGCGGTTCCCGCTGGACGGTAACAGCAGGCTGCTCGCGGCCACCACCATCGCCTTCGACATCGCGGCGTTGGAGCTGTACCTGCCACTGCTGTCCGGAGCGACCGTCGTCCTCGCCAACGAGGTCGGGTCAGACCCGGACGCGCTGGTTGGGATGGTCGCCGACTGCGGTGTCACGATCATGCAGGCGACTCCGTCGCGGTGGCAGACGATCGTCTCCGCGCATCCCGCTGGCGTGCGCGGTATGCGCATGCTGGTCGGCGGCGAGGCACTGCCGCCGGCACTCGCGGCGACGATGCAAGACCTGGCCGCCGATGTCACCAACCTCTACGGGCCGACCGAAACCACGATCTGGTCCACCGCGGCCCGCCTCGACGACCGGCCGGGAGCGCCGACCATCGGCCGGCCGATCGCCAACACCCAGGTGTATGTACTCGACGCCCGGCTGCGGCCGGCACCGATTGGGGTGACCGGTGAGCTCTATATCGCCGGGATAGGCCTGGCCCGGGGCTACCTGCACCGGCCGGGACTGACCGCAGCCCGATTCATCGCGAATCCTTTCGGGCAGCCGGGTGAGCGGATGTATCGCACCGGGGATCTCGTGCGGTGGAACAGCGGCGGCGAGCTGGACTTCCTGGGTCGGTCGGATCACCAGGTGAAGATCCGGGGATTTCGCATCGAGCTGGGCGAAGTCGAGGCGGTCCTGGCGCGTCACGACGGCGTGGCCGAGGCCGTGGTGGTCGTCCGAACCGAGGATTCAGGGCACCAACGCCTGGTGGCCTACCTGGTGCCGGCGGGGTGCGCAGCGGTGGACCCTGGCGAGCTGCGTCGCTTCGTGAGCCGGTTCTTGCCCGACTACATGGTGCCTTCAGCGTTCGTGACACTGGCGAAGCTGCCCCTACACCCCAACGGGAAGCTGGATCGGCGGGCCCTGCCGGCGCCAGACTGGAGCGCGGCTGCGGGCGCGGACTACCTGGCGCCCCGCACCCCGGTCGAGCAGGCCCTCACCGAGATCTGGGCCGAGGTACTCGGTGTGCAGCGGGTCGGCGTGGAGGACAACTTCTTCGCCCTCGGCGGCGACTCGGTGTTGAGCACCCAGGTGGTGGCCCGCGCCGCCCGAGCCGGCCTCGGCATGCGGTCCGGGGACGTCTTCCGGCACCAGACAGTGGCGTTGCTGGCCCCAAATGTGACCGCGGCGCTGGCCGAACCGGTCGAACAGGCGCCGGTGACCGCGCTGGCGCTGCTCGACCACGCCACCATGGACCGCCTCGCCGGTGACGGCCGTGGCGTCGAGGACATCTACCCGCTGACGCCCACCCAGGCCGGCATGGTGTTCCACGGGTTGTCCCAGGCCGAACAGGGAATCTATTTCCAGCAGGCGGCCTTCGTGGTGGAGGGCGTGGCCGACCCGCGGCAGCTCGGCGCGGCGTGGCAACACGTCGTGGACCGGACACCGGTGCTGCGCAGCAGTCTCGTCTACCGCGGCGTGGCAGAGCCGGTCCAGGTAGTGCACCGTGAGGTGCTCCTGCCGATCAACTACCTGGACTGGACATCGCTGTCCGAGCAGCAGCGGCAGGAACGACTACGCAGGTGGCTGCAGGCGGATCGCGCGGCCGGCCTGGACCTGACCGCGGCCCCGCTGCTGCGGGTGATGGTGGCACGGTTGCCCGACGACGAGGTCCAGGTGGTGTGGACCTTCCATCACGTGCTGCTGGACGGATGGAGCGCCTTCCAGGTGCTCTCCGACGTGTTCGGCTGCCATGCCCAGCTCCAGCACGGCGGCCCGGGGACCGCCACGGCAGATCTCCCGGTGCCCGCCCGGCGCCCGTTCCGGGATTACTTGCAGTGGCTGCGTACTGCCGACCGGCGCGAGCCGGAGCAGTACTGGCGCAGGGTGTTGGCGGGGCTGTCCGAGCCCACTCCCCTGCCGTACGACCATCAACCTGAGCAAGCCCAGCGCGCCGAGTCCAGCGCGATGGTCCGAGTCGCGCTGGACAGCGAGCAGTCCAGCCGGCTGCGCCGAGCGGCCCGGCAATACGGGTTGACGGTGAACACCGTGGTGCAGGGGGCGTGGGCGCTGCTGTTGTCACGCTACAGCCGCCAGCGCGAAGTGGTATTCGGCACGACGGTATCGGGACGGCCGCCCGAGTTGCCTGGTGTGGACACGATGATCGGCATGTTCATCAATACCGTTCCCGTCCGGGTGCACATCGACAATGGAAAAGATGCCTTGTCCTGGCTGCGGGAACTGCAAGCCGAGCAGACGGAGGCGCGACGGTGGGACGTCTTCCCGCTCACCCAACTGCAGTCCTGGAGCGAGCTGCCCATTGAGGTGAGCATGTTCGACAGCATCGTGGTGTTCGAAAACTACCCGCTCGGTGACGCAAATGCTGCCACACACGGTCTGCGGCTGCGGGAGATGACAGCCATCGAGGCCACCAACTATCCCTTGTGCGTTGTGGTGACTCCCAGCGAGCGGCTGGCGATCGGACTTGGCTATGACCCTGAATTGTTCACGGTGCCGACAGTACAACGGCTGGCGAAGCATCTGGTTCGTCTGCTGAATGT
>JALZCN010000055.1 GCA_030863045.1 Actinomycetota bacterium
GCATACCGGCGTAAGAGACGATGATGTCGAGTGCCGAAAGGTCGTCCACGACGGATAGGTTCCCAGCCGTCCAGGCCTGGCCGAACTGGCGGGCAATCTGTTTCGCTTCGTCAGCGAGCATTGCCACTACCCCCTTGTGGCGCGCCCTTTGGTGGACATAGTGAGGATGTTACTCGGTGCCCGCGGCCGGAGCGCCCGGCGCGCATGACCAGGTCACGGGCATCCCCGTCAGGCGAATCGCCATGCCCTGCGGGGTCTACTGCTGCGGGAGCAAGGTCAGCTCGTCCCAGCCGGACCGGTCTAGTGATGGATGTCTCAATATCGATTCCCTGTGCAGGGTAGCCGCGCGGGTTAACCTCCTAGTCATCCTTTCGACGTTTTCACCGCCCTTGCGGGAGCACGGGCGGTTCTCCGCGTTGGAAAGTGATGCGTGGGTCGATAGGGCCGGTGGGCTCATGAAGGAGGCAAGTGGTGACCGCGACGTTCATCCCGGGTCTCGATCAAGCCCCGACTACGCACTTCCGGTTGCTGAACTGGGTCCGCGACACCGCAAAGCTCACCACCCCGGACCGCATCCACTGGTGCGACGGATCTGAGCGGGAATGGGAGCGGCTTACCGCCGAGCTGATAGACATCGGCACGTTCACCCGGCTGGACCGCGACCGCAAGCCCAACTCGTTCTGGGCCGCCTCGGACCCCTCCGACGTGGCCAGGGTCGAAGAGCGGACCTTCATCTGCTCACGCGCCGAGCAGGACTGCGGTCCCACCAACAACTGGATGCACCCGGACGAGATGAAGGCGATCATGACCGGGTTGTACCAGGGGTGCATGCGCGGTCGGACGATGTACGTGGTGCCTTTCTGCATGGGTCCATTGGACGACCCGCACCCCAAACTGGGCGTCGAGATCACCGACTCCGCTTACGTGGTGTGCTCGATGAAGATCATGGCTCGGATGGGCGAGGCGGCGCTGGCCAAGTTCACCCCATCCGACGGCAACGAAGCGGACTTCGTGCCCTGCCTGCACTCGGTGGGCTACCCGCTGGAACCGGGCCAGGTTGATGTGCCGTGGCCGTGCAGCGACGTCAAGTACATCAGCCACTTCCCCGAGGAACGGCTGATCTGGAGCTATGGCTCCGGCTACGGCGGCAACGCGCTGCTGGGCAAGAAGTGCTACGCGCTGCGGATCGCCTCGGTAATGGCCCGCGACGAGGGCTGGCTCGCCGAGCACATGCTGATCCTCAAGCTGACCACCCCCCAGGGGATGACCCACTACGTCGCGGCGGCGTTCCCGTCGGCCTGCGGCAAGACCAACCTGGCGATGTTGGAGCCGACCATCCCGGGCTGGAAGGTCGAGACGCTGGGCGATGACATCGCCTGGATGCGCTTCGGCGCCGACGGCCGGCTCTACGCGGTGAACCCCGAGAACGGGTTCTTCGGGGTGGCCCCTGGCACCAGCTGGCGGACCAATCCCAACGCCATGCGTACCCTGCGTTACGGCAACTCGATTTTCACCAATGTCGCGCTCACCGACGATGGGGACATCTGGTGGGAGGGCATGGAGGGCAGGCCGGCGCACGTCACGTCGTGGACCAAGCAGGACTGGACCCCTGCTGACGGCGCCGCGGGACGGCGCTGCGCGCACCCGAACTCCCGGTACACCACGCCGATGGCGCAGTGCCCGGTGCTGGCCGACGAGTGGGACGATCCAGCAGGTGTGCCGATCTCGGCGATCCTGTTCGGCGGGCGAAGGGCAAGCACCATCCCGCTGGTCAACGAGGCCTTCGACTGGCAGCACGGGGTGTTTCTGGGCGCCACGCTGTCCAGCGAGAAGACCGCTGCGGCGGCCGGCAGCCTCGGCGAGGTGCGCCGCGACCCGATGGCGATGCTGCCGTTCATCGGCTACCACGCCGGCGACTACTTCCAGCACTGGATCGACATCGCCAAGCGCGCTGACGCCGGCAAGCTACCGAAGATCTTCTACGTGAACTGGTTCCGCCGGGGCGCCGACCAGCACTACCTGTGGCCGGGTTTCGGGGAGAACAGCCGGGTGCTGAAGTGGGTCATCGAGCGGATCGAGGGTGGAGCCGCCGCAGTCACCACCGCGATCGGCCGGGTGCCCTCCCCGGAGCAGCTCGACCTGTCCGGCTTGGATAGCCCGATCGGGGACATCGGAGCCGCGCTCGCCGTGGACGTCGACGAGTGGCTGGCGGAAATCCCGCTCATCGAGCAATGGTTCGACACGATCGGCGATGCGCTGCCCGGCTCGATGCGTGATGAGCTCGACGCCCTCAAACAGCGGCTAGCCCAAAGCTGATCAAGGACATAGCATCCAAAAGGTGCGGTCAACCTCACCCCCGTCGTCACGCCCGCGTAGCCATTCGGCGCTGCGCTGGAACAGCTGGAACCTGCTGCTCCTGGTCCCGCTGCTCGTGCTGGTCACGCCGCTGTACAACAGCGACGAGCCGCGGCTGCTCGGTTTCCCGTTGTTCTACTGGCTGCAGCTGCTGTTCATCCCGCTCGGCGTCGTCTGTGTGTGGCTGGTGTACCGGAAGACGCGTGATCGGTGATGACCGTGCGTTGGATCGAGCTGGTCATCTTTACGCTGCTGTTCGCCCTGGTGACCGGGCTGGGGTTCTACGCGGCCCGGTGGAAGCGCGGTGACACCCTCGAGCACCTCGATGAGTGGGGGCTGGGTGGTCGCAAGTTCGGTTCGTGGGTCACCTGGTTCCTCATCGGTGGCGACCTCTACACCGCCTACACCTTCGTCGCGGTGCCCGCCCTGATGTTCGGTGCCGGCGCGATGGGGTTCTTCGCGCTGCCCTACACCGTGCTGGTCTACCCGCTGGTGTTCTTGCCGCTGGTCCGGTTGTGGTCGGTGTCGCGGGTGCACGGTTATGTGACGCCCGCGGACTTCGTGCAGGGGCGTTACGGGTCACCGACGTTGGCGCTGATCGTGGCAATCACCGGGATCGTCGCGACAATGCCGTATATCGCGCTGCAGCTGGCCGGGCTGGAGGCGGTGCTGCGCACGATGGGTCTCAACGGGGCCGGGCTGGTCGGGCACGCCCCGCTGTTCATCGCGTTCGTGATCCTGGCGCTCTACACCTACCAGTCCGGTCTGCGGGCTCCCGCATTGATCGCTTTCGTCAAGGACATCCTGATCTATCTGGTGATCATCGCTGCGGTGATCATCCTGCCGGCGCAGCTCGGCGGGTGGGGTTCGATCTTCGATGCCGCGGACGCGAAGTTCACCGCCACGCCGTCGCCCAACGACGGCATCCTGCTGGGCGCGAACAACCAGCTGCAGTACGTCACGCTGGCGCTGGGTTCGGCGCTGGCGCTGTTCCTGTACCCGCATGCGGTGACCGGTGCGCTGGCCTCCCGTAGCCGTAACGTGATCAAACGCAACATGGTGGCGTTGCCGGCGTATTCGCTGGTGCTGGGACTGCTCGCGTTGCTGGGCTACGCCGCGATCGCGGCGGGTACGGCACCGATCGTCAATGCCGCCACCGGTCGACCGGACTCCAACACGGTGGTCCCGGTGCTGTTTGCCGACCAGTTCCCGTCCTGGTTCGCTGGGATCGCGTTTGCCGCCATCGGCATCGGCGCCCTGGTGCCTGCGGCGATCATGTCCATCGCGGCGGCGAACCTGTGGACTCGCAATATCTACAAGGCGTATCTGCGCCGTGAGGCCACTGCTGAACAGGAATGCAAGCAGGCCAAGATCGCTTCGCTGGTGGTGAAGTTCGGTGCGGTGGCCCTGATCGTGTTGATCGATCCGCAGTACTCCATCGACCTGCAGCTGATCGGCGGTGTGATCATCCTGCAGACGTTGCCCATGGTGGCGATCGCGCTGTACACCCGCTGGTTCCACATCTGGGGATTGGTCGCGGGCTGGGTCATCGGGATGGGCTGGGGCCTGGTGATGCTTTACGGCATCCCCAACCCGGCCAGCGGCCGGCAGCACTTCGGCGGCTCGGCACTGGCACTGGACAAGCTGTCCATCCTGGGATGGCATCCCTTCGCCGGGTCGCCGACGCAGATATACGTTGGATTCGTGGCCCTCATCGCCAACCTCGTGATTGCCGCGCTGGTCACGGTCGTGCTGCGCCAGATGCGGGTCTTCAACGGCACCGACGAGACCAACACCGGCGACTACTACGAAGACGAGGGCTCCCCACGCCTGAAACCCGTCGCCAGCATGCTGCGCTAACCCGCCCCGCTTTCCCGCGTCTTCGGCTGTGTCGCTGCCCGCACCACAAGCACCTCACTGGCATGCTGAGCTGACTATGAACGTCCAGACCCGTGTCGCAATCGTCAGCGTCGTCAGCCTAGGGCTGATTACTGCAGGCTGCTCGGGAGCAGACCGACCGGCTGAACCGAGTCCGGCTGCTCCCGGCTCGGTGGGGAGCGGCACCATCGAGCCCCCGGAGTCACCGACGCCGACCCCGGCGGCTGGAGTGAGCTGGTTGAGGGTGGCGCCTGAGCAGGGCGTCGCGGGGTCTGCGGTGTCACTGGACGTGGCATGCCTGGACAACCTCGGCCTGGTGCGCTCGCCGGTGCTTGATATCGGTGCACTGAATGGCAACCCCGAGGGCCACCAACCGTGGCGCCAGTTCGGTACCGCCACCATCCGCACAGACGCGACTCCGGGCCGGCATCAGATTGTCGCCAGCTGCGGCACCGAAGAACTCTCCACAGCCTTCACCGTCATACCGTCTCGGTAGGCAGGTCCGGTCCCAGGTCGGGATAATCGGCCTTGGTGGGACGGAGGTGGCGCGAATGTTCGTCGATCGTGCCGATGCCGGACGGCAGTTGGGTCAGCGGCTGCTGCACCTGCGGGGCCTCGACGCGGTGATCCTGGGTTTGCCCCGTGGTGGAATCGTGGTCGCTGCCGAAGTGGCGCGTGCCCTCGACGCACCGCTGGATGTGATCCTGGTGCGTAAGCTCGGCGTCCCGGCGCAGCCGGAGCTGGCCATGGGCGCCATCGGCGAAGGCGGAGTACGCCTTGTGCTGCCCGAGATCGTGCAACGTGCCGGTGTCAGCCGGGCCGAGTTGCTCGCTGTGGAAAGCCGGGAGCGGGCCGAGCTGCAGCGGCGCGCCCAGCGGTTCCGCGGTGAGCGTGCCCGCGTCCCGCTGACCGGGCGGATCGCCGTGATAGTTGATGACGGTATCGCGACCGGGTCCACCGCGCGGGCTGCCTGCCAGGTTGCCCGAGCGCAGGGTGCGGCCCGAGTCGTGCTGGCCGTCCCGG
>JALZCN010000072.1 GCA_030863045.1 Actinomycetota bacterium
GCAGTCTGGTGCCCAGAGCCTGAGCCAGATCGGTGAGCGTAATCGGTGCCAGTGCGCTAATCAGGTGCAGCGCGGTCAGCTGTAGCAGCGTCATCCCGCGGCCTGCCCAGACGGCGGCGCTGGCAGCAACTACCGTCCGCAGGTACGCAACAAGCCAGTGGACATCGTGCGCCGCCACCACCTCCGCGTTGTAGCCACCGGTCGCGGGCTGACCGCCCGGTCGGGCATGCGGATGGCGTCCGTGACGCACGCGCCAGATTCAACCACTGATTCAGCCAGCGACCAACACGGGTGTCGTCACATCACCACTTGTTGACGCTCATCCTGGCAAGGGCAGGGATTGCCGGTTTCACCATGCACGCCCAGCTCGGAGCCCGCCAGACCCTCCTCGGTACTTATCGGGTCTGGGGATACGGTCAATCCGGGCCCGTCCAGCTTGTGAAGCTGGGACTGCACATAGGTCGTCAACTGACCGCGGTAGTGCTGCTCGAATGCCCGCAGGCGGTTGATGGTGTTTTCCAGCAGACTCTTGTCTTGGCTGAGGGCGTCCAGGATCTCGGCGTGTTTGCGGGTCGCGTCCCGCTCCAGCAACGCCGCCTTGTCCCGGGACTGCCGTTCCACGGTTTCGGCTGCGGTACGGGCGTTATGCAGCATGGCCTTGGCCCGGGTTCGGGCCTCGTTGACCATGTCCTGGGCCTGCTCGTAGGCATGTGAAAGCAATTGCGCACAGTTGGCCCGGACCTGGTTGAGCATCCTGTCCGTCTCGGCGTTGACTTCGCCGGTCAACTGGTCCGTCGTTTCCTGAGCAGGAACTAGTATCGTGGCGGCCTCAAGGTTGTGATCAGCACCTGGCGAGGTGTGTTGCCGGATCGGTGACCGCAGCGGCGTGGCCTCCAGCTCAGGACACTGCGACGGTCCGGGGTTGCCCCCGGTGTCGACGGGTACTGCGCGCAGCTGCTGCTCGAGCCGCTCAAGCTGGGCGCGCAGATCGTTGTTCTGCTCACTCAACCGGATCAGCTCGGCAGCAACAAGGTCAAGGAAATCATCCACCTCGCCCTGGTGGTAGCCGGGCTCACCGGCCGGCGGCGTGTTGAAGGTGGCGTGACGCACCTCGGTGGGGTTCATCGGCATCGAATCACCTCAAGTCCTCAACGGGTGTCTTGGCGGCTGTATCAGCCCTCGCCTCTGCGTTCCTTGAGGGATCCCGCCAACACCGGCACCAAACTCGTCCAATAACCAGCGAGTTAAGAGATCCTCACGGCACCAAACCAGGAAAACACAGCCTCGGGCGCTGCCGCGGGGCGTGGATCGGTGCCCTCGACCCGACATCCTGCTCCGACCGCCTGAATCCCGGAAGCAGCACCGCCTGCCGCCGCAGCGGGTGCTGCTAGAGGACGACCCGCTGCGGGCGCCAAGGCAGGGCCAGCGTGTTGTGGCACCGCTCGTGCGTGAGCTTTCGGGGCACAAACTGCGTGAGGTCCCCGCCCTCGGTGACTAGCCAAGCGGTCAGTCCCGGGACCCGAGGACCGCACGATCACGGCTGCTGGGCTCGGTGTATCTGCGTCGAGGCGATGTCTGCCTGCAGCCGCGAGCCGGTCCAGATCAACATCACTCGGTGGCACGTCGACATCGATGCGCTCCCCGCGCAGCTGATCATAAATCGGCGTCTGACCCACGGGGCGAGACTGTAGAGCCAGCATCGACGAAGACAGCATCCACATGGTGTGTATACATGCTGTGGATAACCGTGACTCAGACTAAACGTTAGCGGCTCTGCTTGACCTGGGGGTATGCGTCAACAGCGCTCCCGTCGCGTCGGCACCGCAGGGTTAGCACCTCAAGGCCCATGGGGGTTGCAGCTCCGGTGCCCCTCATGCCTCAGAAGCGCAGCCCATGGCGCTCGACAAGCGCCGCGGTCGCCGCTTCATCTACGTTGCACCCGATGCGCTCAGCCATTTCCGCGATCTTCGCCAGATCCTGTTCCGCCTCGGGAGCGTCGACCAACCGAAAGAACTCCTCCAAGCCGGCTGGCGAGATGATCTCGAGGACTCGTGTTGGGACATCGCCCGGATTCCAGAACGTGTGCCACTGGCCCCGCGGCTTGAAGACGAGATCGCCGGGGCCGGCCTGGATTACATGACCCCCGAGTACCGCTGCAAACGTTCCCGTAAGCACGTACGTGAACTCGTCTTCCTTCGTGTGCAGGTGCATCGGAGCGGCGAGAGCCCGAGGCGCGATCGTGTGCTCGACAAGCGCGAATCTTCCGCCGGCATCATCCCCGTCGATCATGAATCGGT
>JALZCN010000109.1 GCA_030863045.1 Actinomycetota bacterium
TTGTGAACGTCGGCGGGGGTCAACGGCATCGGATCACCTCACGCACTCCTCGACGACTATGCACCTGCTGGGCACATCTTGAGCATCGGCCCCGCACCCGGTGGCCGCTTACAGCGGCCTTGGATCCACCACTCGCATGAGTATGAAAACTACGAGCAACAAAACCATAATGGACAGGTCTAGCCCCACTCCCCCGATCCGGATGGGCTTGACCACCCGGCGCAGCGCCCGGACCGGAGGGTCCGTCATCGTATAGACCGACTCCAGCGCAATCGCGACCCCCCCGACCGGCTGCCAGCTCCGCGCGAAGGTGCGCACGAGCTCGACAACTATGCGCGCCGTGAGCAGCAGCCAGAAGAAGAAGAGCAGGTAGTACACGACGACCCGGACCACATCCACATACACACTCTGCCACCGGCCGCTGGACGGTGGTAAGTCGGGGGCCCCGTGACCGGTTGCTTGATCGGTTGCTTGATCGCCCCCTGGTCGGGTCAGCCGAACAAGCGGCCCTCGGCGATCCGGCGCCTGTCCTCCGGAGACACGTCGACGTTGGGCGGCGACAGCAGGAACACCTTGTTGGTGATCTTGTCGATCGAGCCACGCAATGCGAAGGCCAGCCCGGCCGCGAAGTCGACGAGTCGTTTGGCGTCTCGGTCTTGCATCTCGGTCAGATTCATGATCACCGGGTTACCCTCCCGGTAGCGTTCCCCGATGGGCCGAGCCTCGTTGTAGTTGTGAGGGTGCAGGGTGACGATGCGAGCCAGTGGATGCGCGGCATCTTCGGCAAGCGGGTCGTCGGCGGCCGATCCGGTCGTCGGCATCGGGGTGAAAGGTCGGGATGCGGCCGGTTGCTGAGGCATCTGCTGGTGAGATATCGATTGGCGGGCAGTTGAGGTGGTGTCGATGGCAAGTGAGCCACGCACCGGAGCCTTCGTAGACCAGGATTCGGTAGCCCAGGAAGGTGGGCGAGTGGGATGCGTCCTGGGCGCGGCAGGATGCCCAGGTTGGGCGGCGAAGCCGTCGCCGTAACTTTCGGAAGCGACCCGGTGGGAAAGGCAGGCGCCGGGCCGCTGGGCCGCCAGGTCACGTGGATGGGCATGACTCGAGCTGCCATGGTCAGGATCGCCGGTGTCGGAGCGGTAGTCAGAGTGGTGTTCGCCGAACGCCGGTGCGCCGAACTCTGCTGGGTCGAAGTCTTCGGCGGGAACCATGCCAAAGTACGCCTTCAGCCTGTGCAGCGCGCTCATCGTCTCGCCTTCCTATCCCGACCTTCGACGCACCGCCGGCCGAACTCGGCCCGGCATATTCCCCGGCAGGAGCAAGACCGTGGGACACCGGTCAACGCGAGGTTAACGGCCGATCACTCAGTAACGCGGTTCCGACACGCACGCAGGTCGAGCCGTGCGCGATGGCCTGCTCGAAGTCACCGCTCATCCCAGCGGACAGCTCTACGGCGCCGGGATGCGAACGCCGCCCCCGGATCGACCCCGAGCGGAGCAACCCCCATCACTCCTTCCAGTCGCAAGTGCGGTGCGGTTGCCACTCGATCGGCCAGCGCTTCGAGCTCGGGCAGCGGGCAACCACCACGGGCTGGGTCGTCGTCCAAGCTCACCTGGAGGAGCACTCCAAGGGCGGTGTCGCGGTGCCCTGCGTGCCGTGCCGCGCGGGTGGCCCCATCCAAGGCCTCGACCAGTCGTAGCGAATCGACCGACTGCACCTGCACCGCCCACCGAGCCACCGATCGTGACTTGTTGCGCTGCAATCGGCCGACCATGTGCCAGCGAAGTCCTACCGCCGGACGTAACGCGCTGACCTCGGCTGTCTTGGTGACGGCCTCAGCGTCGCGAGCCTCGGCGACATCGAGCACGCCGAGGTCAGCAAGCAACGCCACGTCCCGCGCCGGGAAGGTCTTCGTGACCGGCAGCAACCGCACCTGCCCGGGCGCGCGGCCCGCGGCGACGCACGCGGCGGTGATGCGGCCGCGAACCCACACCAGTGCCTCCGCCAGCTGACGCCGGCGGGCCGCGACCTGATCTTCCTCCTGGTCCATCATGATGCCGCCTCCGCGGGACTGAGTACGTCGGCGGTCACAACGCCGCCTCCGCGGGACCAAGTGCGTCGGCGGTCACTCCTCGAACCAGGTTAGTGCGGCAAGCCGACCGGTGGTGCCCTCCCGCCGGTAGCTGTAGAGCGCGGAGTCTTCAACCGTGCATCGTGGGTCGACACCGATTCGAGCCACCCCGGCGGTCGCGAGCTGCCGCCACAGCCCGGCCCGCAGGTCCAAACCGGAGGTGCCCCAGCGAGTCCGGCAGGCGCTGCCAGGCAAGTGGCTCTCCACATCGGCCTGCATCTGGGCGGGCACCTCGTAGCACTGCCCGCACACCGACGGTCCGAGCAATACCTCCACCTGCTCGAGACGAGCGCCGAGCCGCCGCATCGCCTCCAACGCGGCAAGCAGCACCCCCACCCGGGCGCCCACCCGTCCCGCGTGCACGGCGGCGACGATCCTTCCGACGGGGTCTGCGAGTAACACCGGCACGCAGTCGGCGACCAGCACTGCCATCGCCAGCCTGGGCTCGGCGGTAACCAGCGCATCGGTGGCGGGCACCGGCTGCGGCCGCGGACCGTCGACCACGGCGACGGCGCGGCCATGCACCTGCTCCATCCAAACCAGCCGCTGCGCAGGAAGCCCGATACCGTTGGCAAGCCGCTCACGATTGGCGACCACTGCCTCGGAACGGTCACCGACGTGCGCGCCCAGGTTGAACGAGGCATACGGCGGTACAGAGACCCCGCCGTGCCGAGTGGTCACCACCCGACGGATACGGACGGTGCTCACCGCTTCATGAACGGCGGAACGTCCACCTCGTCATCATCGTCGAAGTCCACCGGTACCGCCCGGCCCGGCATCCGCCCGCCGGCAGCCGGCCAGGTTGCCGAATTGGACGGGGCCTGGCGCGGCGCGGCTGCTGGCGCTACGACCGCAGCAGGCGGGGACTTCGGCGATGGCCTGCCGACCTGCCCTGCTTGCCCCTTGGCCACCGTCCGGGCCGTGACTGGCCTCGGCTCCAGCTTCTTGTGCGAAGGCACACCGGAGTCGAAACCAGCGGCGATGACCGTGACCCGCACCTCGTCACCCAGCGAGTCGTCGATCACCGTACCAAAAATGATATTGGCTTCGGGATGCGCGGATTCCTGCACCAGCGAGGCGGCCTCGTTGATCTCAAACAGGCCCAGATCCGAACCACCCGCGATGGACAGCAGGACACCGTGTGCCCCCTCCATCGACGCTTCCAGCAACGGCGAGTTGATGGCTTTCTCGGCGGCCTGCACCGACCGCCCCTCCCCCCTGGCGGACCCGATGCCCATCAGGGCGCTACCTGCCCCGGACATGACGCTTTTCACGTCCGCGAAATCCAGGTTGATCAGGCCGGGGGTAGTGATGAGGTCGGTGATGCCCTGCACACCGGACAGCAGTACCTCGTCAGCGGAGCGGAACGCATCCATCAGGCTCACATTGATGTCGCCCAGCTGTAGTAGCCGATCGTTGGGAATCACGATCAGGGTGTCGCACTCATTTCGCAGCTCGGCGATGCCGTCCTCGGCCTGGCTTGCTCGCCGCTTGCCTTCGAAGGTGAACGGCCGGGTGACCACGCCGATGGTCAGCGCCCCCATTTTGCGGGCGATGTTGGCCACGACCGGGGCGCCACCGGTGCCGGTCCCGCCGCCCTCACCGGCGGTGACGAACACCATGTCCGCGCCCTTGAGAACCTCCTCGATCTCCTCACGGTGGTCCTCGGCAGCCTTACGCCCGACGTCCGGGTCCGCCCCCGCCCCCAGCCCGCGGGTCAGCTCACGGCCAATATCGAGCTTGACGTCGGCGTCCGACATCAACAGGGCCTGCGCATCGGTGTTCACCGCGATGAACTCAACCCCATTGAGCCCGACTTCGATCATGCGGTTGACCGCGTTGACGCCACCACCGCCGATTCCGGCGACCTTGATCACGGCGAGGTAGTTGTGGGCGGGCGTCATCGGCTTGCGCCTCCAGTGTCCGGCCCTTCGCATTGGCTCACAGTGCGGCCTTCCTCGTCGCTGCCAGCACCCCGCCGACATCCGAGGCACCTGCATCCTCTCGGCGTGGCACAACTCTCAACCTCATGTGGAGGATTAGAGTTATGTCAGCTTGCTTCCTGACGGTAGGCACCGCCACCGGCGGGGTCCAGCAGGCACGCCGGGAGGGGCGGCCATCCGGCGCCGCGAGTGTATTCGGCACGTGTACTTCGAAACGACGGGGTCTTCGTCACGACAGGGCGCTGTCTGGAGGGCGCTGTCTGGATGAGCTTGAGTGATCGCGCCGCTCGCCTGATAAAACGATGGTCGGCAAGGTAGGACTGGACACATCGTAGATCTTGCCTGGTTGGGTGAGCAGCAGGCCGAGCACCGCCGCCTTGCGTTCACCCTGTTCCACGCCACCCCAGCGCACTTCCCGGTCGTCGCCTAGGCGCAGGACGACGTCGGCTGGAGACCTCGCGGCTATCGAGCGCACCTGGCCTCGCAGCCACTCGGGCAGCCCGGTCAGCACCCTCAGCGCGGCCACTGTCGCAGCGTCGCGGGGTCCGACCCCGCGGGCGACCCGCAGTTCCGGCAGGCCAGGCGGGGCGGCAGGCACCGCCGCGTAGTCTTTCCCGGTGGCGTCCACGAGGTGGGCGCCGTCGCCTCGACGCAGGACCGCGACCGGGATCCGTTCGGTCAGCATGATCCGCACCGTGCCGTCCAAGGTGCACCGCACCTGCACATCCGCCACCCGCGGCACCGCTGCCACCCGGCTCTCGACCGCCTTGGTATCCAGTCGCAGCATCGACGTGCCCAGCGGCACGGCCGCCACCGTTCGCACCTCATCAACGGCAAGGTCTTGGGTACCCATCACCTCCACGGTGCGGGCGTCGAACAGCGAACTTGCCAGCAGCGCCCATGCCCCACCACCGGCCAGGGCCAGCATCGCCACCCCGGCGGCCAGCCAGGGCCACCGGAACCCGGGCCACCGGGTTCGGCGGGGCTGGATTTTGGGAGGCCGGGTTCGGGGAGGCCGGGTTCGGACCGGTGCGGCTGGGCAGGGTGCCGGAGCCTGGGCAATCCCGGCATCGGGCGCTTCCGCGCAAGGTAGCGCGTCATGCTCTAACACCGACCGTTCATGCTCGCCAGTGGGGAAGCGAGAGTCGCGCCTGGCGCGGTCGGTCCTTCCGACATGGCGATCACGGGGTACGCTGCGGCGGCCTTCAGCACTGCGTTCCCGCGTGACGTCAGACGGGCGAGGCGTGTCGCGCCGGGCTCGACGCCGCGCCCCCGAGGCGCCGGGACCGGGAGTCCTCACGATGATCCCGCGGCCCGGACAAGGGAATCGGCCGGGCCGAGGCGGCGTTCCAGCTCAGCGATCAGCTCCGGGCCGAGCACGGTGACGTCGCCGGCTCCCATCGTGACCACGACATCGCCGGGTTGGACTAGATCGGCCAGTCGCCCCGGCACCTTGGCCCAGCACGGCTCGTAGTGCACGCAGTTCGCCGGTAACGGCACCGCTTGCGCGATCAACCCTCCGGTGACGCCGGGCAACGGCTGCTCCCGGGCACCATAGACGTCCAGCAACAACACCACGTCAGCGAGTGCCAACGCAGTGCCGAACTCGGCAGCGAAATCCCGGGTGCGGGAATACAAGTGCGGCTGGAAGGCCACCAGCAGTCGCCCCTCCCCCACCACCTGACGGGCGCCGCGTAGCGCGGCGGCGACCTTCGTCGGATGGTGGGCGTAGTCGTCGTAGACCCACGCGCCAGCCGCCCTTCCCTTGAGCTCGAACCGGCGGCGGACCCCGGTGAAACCGGCCAATCCGGCGAGCAGACCGGGTAGCGGCGCGCCCAGCTCCAGACCGGCCAGCAGGGCCGCGACGGCGTTGCTCGCCATGTGCTCTCCGGGTACCGCGACCTCGAGTCGCGCTCGGCAAGCCGCCCCATCCGGCCCGGTCAGCGACACAGTGGCGACGCCCCGCCCACCGTCGGGGAGGTAGTCCAGCAGGCATGCGTCGGCCACCGAGGTGGCGCGCCTTCCGAAGCGGCGCACCCGGACCCCAGTCGCGGCGGCCCGGTCAGCCAGGGCTGCCGAGCCGGGATCGTCGGCATTGGCGATCAACACCCCGTCCGGGGCCAGCCGGGCCACGAAAGCGTCGAAGGTGGCGGTGTAGGCCTCGACGGTGCCGTGATGGTCCAGGTGGTCGGCCTCGATGTTGGTGACTACCGCAACGTCGGGTGAATAGGCCAGGAAGGTGCCGTCACTCTCGTCGGCCTCGGCCACGAAGATGTCGCCGCTGCCGTGGTGGGCACCAGACCCGGAGACGGCGAGGTCGCCACCGATGAGAAACGACGGGTCGGCGCCACAGTGCTGCAACGCAACGGTCAGCATCGACGTGGTGGAGGTCTTGCCGGCGGTACCGGTGACGCAGGCGATTCGGTAGCCGGCCATCAGCGCTGCTAGCGCTGCGGAGCGGTGGATCACCGGGATTCCGCGCCGGGCGCCCTCGATGAGCTCGGGATTGTGCGGATCGGTCTGATGCACCGCCCTGGTGCTGATGATCGCGGTGGGGTCGGCGCCGAGCTGGTCGAGGTTGGCCGCGGCGTGCCCGACAGTCACCTTGGCGCCCAACGCCCGCAGTGCGAGCAGCGCCCGGGAATCCTTGGCGTCCGAACCGGACACCGTGCCGCCGCGGGCCAGCACGAGCCGGGCCACCCCACTCATCCCGGCACCACCAATTCCGATCAAGTGAGTGCGGAGCAACGTAGGTGGTATCGGGTTGGTTCCACGAGCGGCAGTTCGAGCCGTCACCGGGCGACCTCCAACACGATCGCAGCCAGTACCTCATCGGCGTCCGGATGACCGGCCACCCGCGCGGCCGCACTCATCTCCCCGAGCTTGCGTGGATCGGTAAGGATTCCCACCACCTCCTTCACGACCCTCGCCGGCGTCAAATCAGCGTCTGCCACCAGCATCGCGCCCCCGGCCTGCACCACAGGGCGGGCGTTAAGCGCCTGCTCCCCGTTGCCGTGTGGCAGCGGCACGTACAGCGCGGGGAGGCCCACGGCGGACAGCTCGGCGACAGTCATCGCCCCAGCACGGCAGATCGCGAGATCGGCGGCAGCCAGCGCCAGATCCATCCGTTCCAGATAGGGCACCGCGACGTAAGGCGGCGCGCCCGGCATCGCCGCCACCTGCACAGCGTTGCGTCGACCGTAGGCGTGCAGCACGCCGATCCCGGCGGCGCCGAGCTCGGCCGCAGCACCCGACACCGCGATGTTCAGCGAGCGGGCGCCTTGCGAACCTCCGGTCACCAGCAGGGTCGGCGCCGCCGCATCCAGGCCGAAGTGGTCCCGGGCCTCGGCTCGCAGCGCGGCCCGGTCCAGCGACGAGATCGCCTGCCGCAGCGGGATCCCGATCACCTCGGCCCGGCTCAGCCCACTGCCCGGCACCGCAGCGACGACCCGGGCGGCGAACCGCGCCCCGACCTTGTTGGCCAGGCCAGCCCGGGCGTTGGCCTCGTGCACGATGATCGGCACCCGACCCCGTGCGGCGAGGTAGGCGGGCAGCGCGACATAACCGCCGAACCCGACCAACACGTCCGCGGCGACGGCGTCGAGCACCTCCCGGACCTGGCGCACCCCAGCCCGCACTCGCAGTGGCAGCCGCAGCAGATCCGCGCTGGGCTTTCGGGGCAGTGGCACGGCGGTGATGAGCTCCAACGGATAGCCACGCTGTGGCGCCAGGGTGGTCTCCAACCCGCGCTGAGTACCCAGCGCGGTGATCCGAGCCTCAGGCACCGCGCGGCGCACCGCGTCAGCCAGCGCCAGCGCCGGTTCGACGTGCCCCGCGGTGCCGCCCCCGGCGACCACCACGGATACCGCCTTACGCACCCCGCCTCCCGTCCTGGTAGTCATCGTCTGGACCTCGATGCCGCAGCGTAGGGAACCGGGGGCCGTAGCCGGAGCAGCCGGGACACCGCGCCTTGGCGCCCGGAAGGGGTGCTCTCGTGGCGCAGCGCGGACACCGCCTGCGGTTCATGCCGGGCGAAGTTCGCCAGCACCCCGAAGGCCAGCATGGTCACTGCGATGGAGGTGCCGCCTGAGGAGATCAGCGGCAGCGGGAGGCCGGTGATCGGCAACAAGCCGACCACGTACCCGATGTTGATCGCCGCCTGACCAACCAGCCAGGCAGTCACGGTGGCGGATACCAACTTGATCCACGGATCGGTGTTGCGGGTGGCGATCCGGATCCCTGCGTAGGCGAGCGTGCCGAACAGCAACAACACCACCAGGCAGCCCAGAAAGCCTAGTTCCTCCCCGACGATCGCGAAGATGAAATCATTGTGAGCGTTAGGCAGGTAATCCCACTTGGCGCTGCCCTGGCCCAGTCCCACACCCCACCAACCCCCGTCGGCTAGCGAGAACATCGCCTGCCGAGCCTGGTAGGCCGCGCCTTCGGGATCGGCACCCGGGCGCAGGAAAGACTCAATCCTGGCTGATCGGTAGCTAGCGATGCCCGCCATGGCGACCGCCCCGGCGACTACGGCGATCATGATCGCACCGAACAGCTCGCCCGGCGCACCGCCGAACCACAGCAGCGCGAGCAGCACGATGGCCAGCGTGATCGTGGTGCCCAGATCGGGCTGCACCATCACCAACGCGAAGATCGCGACAGCCATGGGGACCAGCGGCACCAGCAGGTGCCGCCACTGGTGCAGCAGCGCCCGTTTGGTGATCAGCACGTGCGCACCCCACAGGGCCAGCGCGAGTTTCGCGGGCTCGGACGGTTGCAGCGACAGCGGGCCCAGCCGTAGCCAACTCTGCGCGCCGTTGATCTTTGCACCCAGCGGGCTGAGCACCACTACCAGCAGCAGCACGCATACCAGGAGGAAAAGTCCACTCGTGCCGCGCAGCATCCGCACCGGCATCCGCAGGCCCAACCAGAACAACATCAGCCCTGCCCCGCTGTACGCCAGTTGCCGGACGAACACCGCATACGATGAACCGGCCGTGGTGTATGACTCCACGTTGGACGCTGACAGCACCATCACCAGGCCGAATAGGGTCAACAGACCGCACACGGCCAGCACCAGGTGCAGCGAGGTGAGCGGCCGGGCCAGCCAGGCGGTGAGCGCCTCACGGGATCGGTTGAGGGTGGCTGCCCGTCGAGCCGCCGCTGCGCCGGTCCGCGGCGAGCTACTCATTGGGCACACCAAGTGTGGCGACTGCGGCGGCGAACGTCCGGCCACGCTGCGCGTAGTCGGTGAACATGTCCATCGATGCCGCCGCCGGGGCAAGCAACACGACGTCACCCGGGCAAGCCAGCTCGGCCGCCGCTGCCACCACCTCACTCATGGCGCCATGATCTCCCGAATCCACCACCCGGACGGGGAGGTGGGGTGCGTGTCGCGCCAGCGCGGCGGCGATCACCGCGCGGTCCGCGCCGAGCAGCACGGCGCCGACCAGCCGATCCCGAGTGTCGATGACGAGTGGTTCCACGTCGACGCCCTTGAGCAGGCCTCCGGCCACCCACACCACCCGGTGCCGAGCCAACAGGGCGGCCCGGGCCGCATGCGGGTTGGTGGCCTTGGAATCATCGATGTAACACACCCCGGCGTGCTCGCCGACCGGCACGCCCCGGTGCCCAGCAGGGGTGAACATGCGCAGACCCTGGGCCACAGCCGACGGCTGCACGCCGATACAGCGGGCCAGCGCCGAGGCAGCCAGCGCGTTGGCCACGTTGTGCGAGCCGGGTGGGCGGATGTCGGCGACGCCGGCCAGCACCGTGTTGCCACGATGGCCAGCGGGGTGGTCGAAGGCTCGATCAACCAGTTGATCGGCGACCACGCCGAGCTGGCCGGCTTTCGGCTCTCCGGCGGTGAACTCGACGCCGTTGCGCCCGGCAGCCAGCCGCATGGACCACGCATCGTCGGCGTTGACAC
>JALZCN010000123.1 GCA_030863045.1 Actinomycetota bacterium
GTGTCTGGCCGCTTGGTCAGCGCCCGGGATGGAGCCGTAGGAACGGCCCACGGCCGGCGGCCGGCCGGTCGGGTCCCGACTGGCGCCACGAGAGTGCTCCGGCGCGCCGATTTGCATCGTCACCGTCTTGGGATCCCCGTCGCCCGACGTTGCCTGGACCTCGGTCTGCTCGACGTTCTCGGGCCTGGTCACAACTCACCCTTCGTCGGTGCGCCGCCGGCATCTGGGTTGCCGGCCTCTTCGGCGTTGCGGGCCACAGCCACCAGGGTGGCCCCTTCGCCAAGGTTCATCAACCGCACCCCCTTGGTCTGCCGGCCGGCCTTGCGCACCTCCTTGGCGGTGGTTCGGATGACCCCACCGGTGGAGGTGATGGCGTACAGCTCATCATCGATATCGACGACAAGTGCGCCGACGAGCTTGCCACGCCTGCGGTCGTACTGGATGGTCAACACACCCTTGCCACCGCGTCCCTGCACCGGGTAGTCGTCGATCGGGGTCCGTTTGGCGTAGCCTCCCGCAGTCGCCACGAGCACGAACCGGCCTGGCAGCACCACCGCGATGGACAGCAGCTCGTCACCTTCGTGGAACCGCATCCCGAACACCCCTGACGTGGCTCGCCCCATCGGGCGAAGCGCGTCGTCGGTGGCGGCGAACCGGATCGACTGGCCCTCCGCAGAGACCAGCAGCAGGTCGTCTTCGGCGGCACACAACACGGCCCCGACCAGCTCGTCGTCGTCGCGCAGGTTGATACCGATCAACCCGCCGGAGCGGTTGGAGTCGAAATCGGTGAGTCGGCTCTTCTTGACCAGGCCGGCACGGGTGGCCAGCACCAGGTACGGCGCGGCGGTGTAGTCCTTGATCTGAATGACCTGGGCGATCTGCTCATCGGGCTGGAAGGCCAGCAGGTTGGCCACGTGCTGGCCGCGGGCGTTGCGGTTGGCCTCGGGCAGCTCGTAGGCCTTCGCGCGGTACACCCGTCCCTTGTTGGTGAAGAACAGGATCCAGTCGTGCGTGGAGCAGACGAAAAAGTGCGCCACGATGTCGTCGGTCTTCAGGCCCGCACCCATGACGCCCTTGCCACCGCGCTTCTGCGCCCGGTACAGGTCGGTGCGGGTGCGCTTGGCGTACCCGGTCCGGGTGATGGTGACCACCACGTCCTCGACGGCGATCAGGTCCTCGTTGGACACATCGCCGTCGTCGCCGATGATCCTGGTGCGCCGGTCATCCGCGTACTTTTCGACGATCTCGGTCAGCTCGTCGCGGACGATGATGCGCTGCCGCTCGGGCTTGTCCAGGATGTCCAGGTAGTCGGCGATCTCCCGCTCCAGCTCGGCGAGATCCTCGACGACCTTCTGCCGCTCCAACGCGGCCAGCCGGCGCAGCTGGGTTTCCAAGATGTAGTTCGCCTGGATCTCGTCGACGTCCAGCAGCTGCATCAACCCGCTGCGCGCGTCGTCCACCGTCGGGGACCGGCGGATCAGCGCGATCACCTCGTCGAGCATGTCCAGCGCCTTGACCAGACCACGCAGCAGATGTGCCCGTTCCTCGGCCTTGCGCAGCAGGAATCGGGTGCGCCGGACGATGACGTCGAGCTGGTGGCGGACGTAGTGCCGGATCACCTGGTCCAGCCGCAACGTGCGGGGCACACCTTCGACGATGGCCAGCATGTTGACGCCGAAGGACTGCTGCAGCGAGGTGTGCTTGTAGAGGTTGTTGAGCTCGACCTTGGCGACCGCGTCACGCTTGAGCGAGATCACGATGCGCATACCGATGCGATCGCTGGACTCGTCATTGATCTCGGCGATCCCGGTGAGCCGGCCGTCCCGGGACAGCGCGGCAATCGACTCGACGAGGTTGTCCGGGTTGACCTGGTAGGGCAGCTCGGTGATCACCAGGGTGGTGCGACCCTTGGTGTCCTCCTCGACCTCCACCACACCGCGCATCCGGATCGAGCCGCGGCCGCTACGGTAGGCGTCGGCGATGCCGTCGGTGCCCACGATGAGGCTACGGGTCGGGAAGTCGGGACCCTTAATCCGCTCGATGAGTGCGTCGAGCAGGGTTTCGTCGTCGACGTCGGGGTTCTCCAGCAGGTACACCACGCCCGCGCCGACCTCGCGCAGGTTGTGCGGCGGGATATTCGTCGCCATCCCCACCGCGATTCCCGAGCTGCCGTTGACCAGCAGGTTCGGGATCCTGGACGGCAGCACGACCGGCTGCTGGGTGCGGCCGTCGTAGTTGGGCTCGAAATCGACGGTGTCCTTGTCGATGTCCCGCAGCATTTCCTGCGCCAGCGGGGTGAGCCGGCATTCGGTGTTGTGGCTGACGAACCCGCTGGTGATGAAAGCGTGGTCGTCGGAGTCCACCCGAAGGCTGTACACCGGCTGAATGCCAGCATCGGAGATCGACTTGACTTCGGCGTAGTAGAACCTGCCGTCGGTGAGCTCATCGGCGATGGCGCGGGCATCGACCGAATCGACGTGCGACAGGATCTCATCACGTCGGTCCTCCCAGCGCTCGATGCGGTCAACGTTGTTTCTCGCCAGCCAAGCCTGGTCGGCGGGCTTGCCGGTGCCGTACCTACGGAGGAAGGCGCTGAGGCCTGGAACGTGATCCCGGCTCATCGATCGACTGCGGGCACAGGCCCCAGTCAGGATCGTGGACAGTTTGTCTTGCTTGGCACCGACGAACCCCACCCGCGTGCCGAAAAGCACTGCGTCCCGGCGGTTCGTGATGACAACCTTGTACTCACCGGACGTGAAGGCGTAGCGGCGCGACACGATCCCGAACTCAAGCAGCAACTGCTGGACGTCGATGGCGAGCTGCAGGCTACGGGTCGAGTAGCAGATTTGCACCGTATTGCGGGGTAGCGCGGAAGTGGATCCGTCTCCCGTGAAGAGCGCCTGCAAAAAGGCGCGCTGCAGATCGGGCGACCCCGACCAGACGAACTCCGGGACCCTCTTGTCAGCACTGCGACCTGATACTTCGCTGAGCACGCTTCGCTGCAGCGCGGCCAGGTCCTGAACGTCGAGTTCGTGGAGTACGGAGCCGGAGGCGATGGTCCTGCTTGAGACGTAGCGGCGCCCACCGACAGCGGTGTCGTAAGCGGCCAGCACAAGCGAGAAGAACTCCTGGTCGATGTTGTTGAAACCCGCCCGGTGGGCCGAGACGAATCCCTCACTGACGAATGCTCCGAGGACGACTCCTGCTGCCACCTCGGACCAGGATGGGGTGCCCCACTCCTGCCGGGGCGTGCGCTGGATGACCACGCGTTCGCCCGGCCGGACCTCCTCGAACAGCTTCCAGAGCAGGGTCGGCACGCCGAGCACGTTCACCAGGCACAGCACGGGGTGATTCGTGGTACCGGTGAGCTGGTAACCTTCGGCGGTCGTGACCCGCAAAGTCTGCTGCTCACCGGAGTGCAACAGCATCTCCGCCCGGACCGGATCACCGTGCCGATCCAGGACTTTGAGGTCGATCGGGTTGTCGCTGTGTGGTTGGGCGTCGGGAACGATGTCCGCGATCCGGATGCTGCCCCCTTCAGCGGTCCGTACCCGGGCATCCCCAGTCAGGCAATACCTCATGGCCGCGGCGGGGTCGTTGCCTGGAGAGCCGAAGTTGCCCTGCCCATCGATCAGCGGGTAGCGCATCGACCACGGCTGGGCGAGCCGCACCAGGGTGTCGTAGAT
>JALZCN010000128.1 GCA_030863045.1 Actinomycetota bacterium
TGTCGAACGTGACCTCGATCTGGGGCTCGCCGCGCGGGGCAGGGCGGATGTTCTCCAGCCGAAACCGGCCCAGCACCCGGTTATCCGCGGCCCGCTCCCGTTCACCTTGCAGCACCACCACGTCCACCGCGGACTGGCTGTCCTCAGCTGTGGTGAACACCTCGCTGCGCCGCGCCGGGATGGTGGTGTTCCGCTCGATGATCTTCATCATCACCCCGCCGTGGGTCTCCACCCCCAACGACAAGGGCGTCACGTCCAGCAAGAGCACCTCGGACACGTCACCCTTGAGCACCCCGGCCTGGATGGCCGCGCCCATCGCGACAACCTCGTCGGGGTTGACACTCATGTTGGGGTCCCTACCGCCGGAGAGCCGGCGGACCAGGTTTTGCACCGCCGGGATCCGGGTCGACCCGCCTACCAGGATGACCTCGTCGATGTCATTGGCACTGATCTTGGCATCGTCCATGGCCTGCTTGACCGGGCTCATGGTCCGTTCCACCAGATCGGCGGTGAGCTGGTCGAACCTGGAACGGGTGATGGTGGCCTGGAGGTGCTTGGGGCCGGTGGCATCCGCGGTGACGAACGGCAGGCTGACCTGTGTCTGGGCCACCGAGCTCAACTCGACTTTAGCCTTCTCGGCAGCCTCGAACAGCCGCTGCAACGCCTGCGGGTTCTTGCGCAGATCGATGCCGTTGTCCCGCAGAAACCCGTCGGCCAGATGGTCGACCAGCCGCCGGTCGAAGTCATCCCCGCCTAAATGGGTGTCCCCAGCAGTAGAGCGCACCTCCACCACGCCGTCACCCACATCGAGGATGCTGACATCGAATGTGCCGCCACCGAGGTCGAAAACCAGCACTGTCTCGTGTTCGCGCTTGTCTGACCCGTAGGCCAGGGCGGCTGCGGTGGGCTCGTTGATAATGTGCAACACGTTCAGCCCAGCGATGCGGCCGGCATCCTTGGTGGCCTGACGCTGCGCATCATTGAAATAGGCCGGCACCGTGATCACTGCCTCGGTGACCCGTTCACCCAGGAACTTCCCAGCATCGTCGGCAAGCTTGCGCAACACCTGAGCGCTGATCTCCTCCGGCGCGTACTGCTTACCCCTGACGTCGAAACGGGCTTCCCCGTTCGGTCCCGCCACTACATCGAAAGCCACCGTCCGGGCTTCTTCAGACACCTCCTCGAACCGCCTACCGATGAACCGCTTCGCCGAATAGATCGTGCCTTTCGGGTTCAGGATCGACTGCCGCCGCGCCAACTGCCCTACCAGTCGTTCCCCAGACTCAGTGAATGCCACCACTGACGGCGTCGTCCGCGCGCCCTCGACATTGGGGATCACGTCTGCCTGGCCGCCCTCCCAGGCAGCGATCACCGAGTTCGTCGTGCCAAGATCGATGCCGACTGCCTTGGCCATGATGGAATGCTCCGGTCAACCGGTGGTGGGCGTCGTATTCCCGGTCTGAGCTGGGGCTTAAGCGGGGGCAGCATTGGCGAGCAGGCGCTCTGCCTCATCGGCGACCTCCTCGTCGACGATCACCTCAAAGCGGCTGGGAACCATCCTCGTGACCGCGTCGAAGTCCCGGCGGCCGCGCTGCAAGGCGTGCATCACCAAGCCCAGCAGCGCACCGACGACCGCACCGATGATCAGTCCGTAGAACGCCAGCACAACGCTGGCTACCAATGGGTTGATGAGGTCGAACAACCCGAATATCCAGCCGATCAGTGCACCCGGCAGTGCACCGGACACCGCTCCCTTCCCCGCGGCGCCGCCGTAGTTCAACCGACCGGTCACCTGCTCGACCATCCGGAGGTCGTGGCCGATGATGGCCACCCGCTCGACGGGAAAACCCAGATCTGATAGGCGGTCTACGGCGCGCTCGGCATCTGCATAGGCTCTGAATACCCCGATCGGCCGACGGCGTGATGCCGCGGTCCTGTCGGTCCGGCCGTTGAGCGGCTCGTGGTCCCGCGGCTCGCTCATGTCTCGCCTCCTACCGGTCTCCGTGCAAAATAGTCCCATGGCCGAGCATGTCCACCATGGCAAGCAAAGGCGATACCTGGCCTGGCCCTAACGGGTCCAAATCGGTCCTTCGAGCTTCACCTGCAGGCACGAGAGGGCCCCGATGCGGGAATCGGCTAAGGTTTGGCGCATCCACTGTGCGGGCGGGTCCGAGGTTTGGGATGCCCCGATGCCGGTGGCGTAGGGCATGACTTGGTGGCCCCGCCGCGACGAGCCCGCGTGCCAGCTGGTCGACCACCACCTCCGGTAGTTTCGGCCATCAGAACCATCCCGGCGACGGCGAGTGACGTAGCCAGGCACGCGTGCGTGTGGCTCCGACATGATGCAGGCAGGAATTAACGATGACGGATCTGGCTGATCGTTCGAGGAATCTCACCATCGGCGTCCTGGGCTCCTACGGGGGGCTCAACATCGGGGACGAGGCAATTCTGACCTGCGTGCTGCGGTGCTTGCGAACACTGCGTCCATCGGCCCGGATCGTGGTGTTCACCCGGAACTCCCCGCACGGCAAGCACTACGCTGGCGGCACTGAGACGGTTACGTGGGAAGGCGTGGGAAAGGGTCCCGTCCTCGAAGCGGTGGCCGAACTCGACCTGCTGATCCTCGGTGGCGGAGGTGTGCTCTACGACCGGGAGGCCCGCCGATACTTGCAGCTCGTGGCCGCCGCCCAGGATCGTGACATCCCCACTTTCGGCTATGCGGTGGGTGCCGGTCCCCTGCAGGAGTCCGAGGACTGCGCAATCGTGCGGACGACTCTCAATCGGATGACCGACCTTGTGGTCCGGGATGAGGAATCCAAGCTCGTGCTCGAGGACGTCGGCGTTGACCGGAAGATCACGGTGACCGCCGATCCCGCGCTGTTGCTGCCTCGCGAGGAGTTCACCTATGACTCGCTGGTGCGCGAAGGCATTCCCACCGACGCGCGGTTGGTGGCGATGTCGGTGCGCGAACCCGGACGTGCCGCCGAGCGCCTCGACGAGCACACCTACCATGCACTGCTTGCTGAGGTAGCCGACTTCCTGACTCATCGGCTCGACGCGCATGTGGTGTTCATCCCGATGGAACGGCAGGACATCTCACATTCCCACGCAGTGCTGTCACAAATGGACAGGCCCGACCGGGGTCGAGTCCTCAACGACGAGTACAGCCCGTCCCAGATCCTGGGGTTCATGGACCATGTCGACCTCGCTGTCGGAATGCGGTTGCACTTCCTGATCTTTGCGGCGCTGGCCGGGGTCCCGTTCTTTCCCCTTCCCTATGCCGGAAAGGTCTTCGACTTCGCGCGGTCGGCCGGAGCTGCCACGCTCCGCGGGGTAACGAGGGAGCAGGCCGGGTTGCTGTTGGCGGAAGTGGACCGGCTGTGGGACGAGTACCCAGAGCGCCGGAACGACGTTTGCTCCCGGGTGGAGAAACTGCGCAGCCAGTCGCGGGCGACCTGCGAACGGTGCCGCGCGGTGGTCGAATGGGTCGAAAGTGGCAGCCCTGCGCAGTACAGCACAAGCGTGTGACGACAAGCCCGGTAGCGGAAGCGCGGCCCGAACTAGCCCCGAAATGAGAGGATCCATGCCCGTCTTGCAACGACCGGAACATCCGCGGACCGTCACGCTGCCGGCGCGTCAGGCAGTGGTCGGCGGCAAGGCACAAGTCCTTGTGGTTGGTGGTGGTCCGGCTGGGCTTGGCGCCGCGATCGGCGCAGCGACCGCCGGTGCCGACGTCGTTCTCGCCGAGCGCTACGGGTTTCTCGGAGGCAACGCGACAGCCGCGCTGGTGATGCCCCTGATGTCTTTTCACAATGAGAAGAAGCAGGCGGCGCCGGGTGAGAACACCCGGCTGCTGCCGACCGACCACGGCGAGGGTGACCCGGTGGTGGCCGGGGTGCTGTGGCAGTTGCTGCAACGACTCACCCAGCGTGGTGGGGCCATCCCACCTTCGGCCGGCACTGGCTACACGGTTCCGTTCGACCCGGAACAGTTCAAGCTCGTCGGTCTGGACATGCTTGACGAAGCTGGCGTGCGACTGCTGTTGCACGCCTTCGCCTCCGGTGTGGTGAGCGACTCGGGATCACATCGCGTGGTGTTCGAGACCAAGTCCGGACCGGTGGTGATCGACGCGCAGGTCGTGGTCGACTGCACCGGCGACGGTGACGTCGCGGCGGCTTCCGGTGCCGCTTTCGAGGTTGGACGCACCGACGACGGCCTGGTGCAACCCATGACACTGATGTTCCGGATGGTCGACTTCCTCCAACCGTCCTTCGCGGACTACGTGCGCGAGCATCCAGACCAGTGGCGCGGCGTGCACGGCTTGTGGGACCTGATCCGGCAAGCCACCGACGCCGGTGAACTGGAGCTGCCTCGCGAGGACGTGTTGTTCTTCGCCACCCCGCACCCGCACGAGGTCAGCGTGAACAGCACTCGGGTTACTCGCGTGCTGGGCACGAGCGTGTGGGATTTGACCCGGGCCGAATTCGTCGCTCGGCGGCAACTGGATCAGATCGCCCGCTTCCTGCGCGCCAGGGTCCCAGGTTTCGAACAGTCCTATGTCGCACAGAGCGGCGTGCAGGTGGGCGTGCGCGAGACGCGCCGCATCGTCGGCGACTACCAGTTGACGGGCCACGACATTCTCGCCGCCCGGAAGTTCCCGGACGTCATCGCTCGCGGTGCGTACCCGGTCGACATCCATGATCCAAAAGGTACTGGGACTCGCCTCGAACGCGTGCCGCAAGGAGATGCGTACGACATCCCGTTGCGGTGTCTGGTACCCCGACGGCTGGACGGCATGATCGTTGCCGGCCGGTGCATCTCCGGCACGCACGTCGCCCACTCGTCTTACCGGGTCATGCCGATCGCCATGGCCACCGGGCATGCGGCTGGGGTGTGCGCGGCATTGGCCACCTGCACCGGCAAGCTGCCCCGCGACGTGCCGGCTGACCAGGTGCAGCAAGAACTGCGGGCGCAGGGCGCCAGCCTGCGCGACGACGTGGGCCAGTGAATACTGTTGCTCGACTCCACTCACGTGCGTTCAGGATCATTCGCACGGGGAAGACTTCGGCATGGACATCTCACGCAGGACACCTGAGGACTTTCCCCGCACCGCGATCGTCACCGCTTCCGACTCCGGCATCGGGAAGGCGACAGCGGTGGCCCTGGCCGAGCTGGGGTGTGACGTCGGAATCACCTGGCACAGTGACGAGC
>JALZCN010000169.1 GCA_030863045.1 Actinomycetota bacterium
ATGGGACAGCGCGGCAACTTCGAAGTCGTCGTACCCCTGCGGCAAGCCAGCGGCGCCGTGGAACTGCGCCACTTCCACCGCGACAACAGCGAAGCCCACCTACCCTCCCCACTGCGTCAAAGGTTGATGATGACCGTGCACGTACCATGGATGCGCGGGCAAGGAATCACGGGTGAACAGGACAATGTGGCCGGACCCGCCTGTATTATACAATCCGCCTCCAGCGCAGGGCAGCACGGCAGGTTCGAAGTCGTGGTGCCCCTCTATCTCCACGACGGTTCGATAGAGCTTCGCCATTTCTTCCAGGACAAGAACAACGGTCCCGGACCTTGGACCAAGGCTCAGTTTGTCACCCAATCCTGCGCAGGGCTTGGCGGCATCACCCAGTCCAGTCTCGGCCCAGCAGGTAACGGCAATTTCGAGGTTCTCGTCGATGAGCCGCGCGGCTCGGTCGTTCATTACTGGCATCCGAACGATCGCGTCGAGGAGGTTTGGGTTCGGACTAATCGCTTCACCATTCTTGAGCCGTACCCCCGGCTCGCCCATCGCGCCGAAAAGATCGTTCAGCTAACCGGCGAGTTTGATCGCGAAGGCTGGAGCGGAACGGGAACCCCAGACTTCGCCTTCAATCGCACCGAAAGCCGATTCAGCATAATAGGAACGGATCTCGGCGTCTCCTTCGCCCACCACGACCGCCTTTACTTCTTGTTCGGCGACACCTGGCGTGTAGGCCACCCCACCCCGAACGACGATTTAGACGCCATCGCTTTCTCTACAGACAAGAATCCCGACGACGGTCTTGAACTAACGTTTCTCCCCCAGGCGCCGTTCGTTCCCGGCATTGCTCAGGGCGCATTTGAGGTGCCACTTGACGGGGTCAGCTGGAACGGCAGTATGTACGTCTTCTTCAGCACTGATCTCCGGCTAGTGGGAAAATACGCCGTGATGGGCAGATCAATACTGGCTCGGTCAGACAACAATGGTCTTGACTTCAGGCTCCTTCATGAGGTGTCCCGCCACAAGTTCATTAACGTGTCCACAATGATCGTTGACGGGCGCGCACATGGACTTCCGGGACACGGGCCACAGCTTGTCGTCTTTGGTAGCGGCCGCTACCGCTCCAGCGATGTCTACCTTGCGGTTAAGCCGGCGGCGAGACTCGAGGAACCGGGTGGTTTCCTATTTTATACTGGCGGGCTCAACAAACCATACTGGAGCCGTGAAGAGGAAGACGCGGTTCCACTCTTTGGTGAGGGCTGTGTCGGCGAACTGTCGGTCCGCTGGAATCCGATGCTGGGGGCCTGGATGTGTCTTTATAACGCAGACTGGCCAGCGGATAGGTCAGCGGTGGGTGGGGTAGTGATGCGCTGGGCGAGGCGTCCTTACGGACCCTGGTCCAAGGGCGACCTTGTCTTCTCTGTGAACGACGGGCTCGGAAAATTCATGCATCTCCCGGGCGCTGATCATACACAGGAAGGCTTCGGCTCCGATCGCAGCGCTGACTTGGGAGCAATGTACGGTCCCTATCAGATCCCTCAATACGCCCGTCGGTCGGACAGCGGAGTGCAAATCTACTTCACAATGTCCACGGCCAATCCTTATCAAGTGATGTTGATGACTGTCAATATACCGACATCAGCCCGGTAAGTTGGCGGCCTATTCGGCTGATGCGACAACTCAACGTACAGCGATATGCTTTTCCGCTGGACACGGGACTGCGCTGTGCCCAGTTCGATCTAATCCACGTGATTGGTGGCACATTCTCCGTCTGCACCGGCAAGGGCGGGAATTCGAGGTGCTGACACATGACGTGCCGATTTTCGTTCAGGTGAAGGCGCACCGCGACCACGAGGAATTTAGGCGCTGCACGCCACCGAAGGTCTTTATCGGACAACATGCCAGCGACGACTCAGCGGCGTCGTCTGCTCCGACACGGTCCCGCAAACCCAAATTACTTATCAGCGATATGTACCCGGTGCGAACGCGGCGCTTGTGCGACACAGGGAAACCCACCGTGGGCGTAACCAGGAGAGGCAGGTCGGCGTTGTAGCGGTGCGGGCAACATGCTCCTAGACCGGACTGACTGGTGGAAGGCAGACATGGCATTTACAACGAGCCGACGCTCCGCTCTGATGCTGCTGATGACTCCGGGCCTGGCGTTCCTCTACGGCGGTATGGCCCGCGCGTCTGCAAAAAGCACCATCTCGCCAGCATCCGGAAATCACCGTGCAGAGTATTCTACATGGTCGCATCTGGGACGGTGGAATCCGGTCTTCGACTTCCCGAACGCAGCAATCCATACGCACGTGTTGCCGAACGGAAAGGTGCTATTCTGGGGAAGGCGGGACAAACCTACTGACTCGATGCATGAGCGTGGGTGCACGCCATACATCTGGGATCCAAGAACCGGGAAATCGATTCCAACACCCCAGCCCGAGCGTGCGGATGGCACGAAGGTGAACTTGTTCTGCTCGGGGCACGCCTTTTTACCCGACGGTCGACTGCTGGTCGTGGGCGGGCACGTCACCGACGGCGACGGACTCGATCAGGCGTGCGTCTACGACTACCGCACCAACACATGGACAGCCCTCCCAGTGATGAACGAGCGCCGCTGGTATCCAACCGTCACAGCGCTCTCGGACGGGACCGTGCTGGTGTCGTCGGGAAGCTATAAAAACAATGGTAGGGTCGTCGTCAACGATGTCCCGCAAATCTGGGATGGGCACCAGTGGACGCCAGGCGTACGCTTTACCGACCTCCCACTGTATCCCTGCATGCATGTCGCGCCGAGCGGGCAGGTGTTCGCCTCCGGATCGAATGCCAAGACGTATATGCATAACACCGACGGCCAGGGTGCCTGGACCGCGTTGCCCCGGTCGGGGGGAGTACGCCAGAACGGGGACCCACCGTACGGTGCTTCGGTGATGTACGATATCGGAAAGGTCATCCACATCGGCGGCAGCAACGACGGCACCACCGATGTCCCTACCGCGGCAACAGAGGTCATTGACCTCTGCGCTAATCCCCCGGCGTGGCGTGAGATCGCAAATATGCACTTCCCGCGCCGTCAACATAACGCGACGATTCTCGCGGACGGGACCGTCCTCGTGACGGGAGGGACCAGAGGTTCTGGCTTCAACGATCTATCGCCAGGCAAACCTGTCCACCTGGCCGAACTGTGGAATCCAGTGACGGAAGAATGGAAAAAACTCGCTGCCGAAGATGTCGATCGCTGTTACCACGCGACAGCGGTGCTGCTGCCGGACGCAACGGTGCTCAGCGCGGGCGGCGGCGAATTCGCCGTGAGCAGCAGGCCAAATGACCCTAAAGACAGCCACCGTAACGCGCAGATTTTTCATCCACCCTATCTGTTCCACGGCCCACGCCCGCAGATCGCCTCAGCCCCGGAGGAAGTCCGTTATGGCGAGGAATTCTCGCTCAAGATCTTGGGACCGGACGTCGGAAAGGTCACCTGGATACGGCTTCCCTCGGTGACTCACGCGTCCGACCACAGTCAGCGGATCAACTTTCTCCAGTTCCGCTGTGACGAAGGCAGTTTGACCATTACAGCGCCCGAACGACCGGAGATCTGCCCTCCGGGGCACTACATGCTCTTCGTTCTCAGCAAGGCTGGAGTCCCCTCGCTCGCGCAGATCATCCGGATCAACTTGCCGCGCCGTCGATCCCGGTAAGCCCGCGGGGCTGCACGCGCCGAAGCCGTCTGGCACTCGCCGCCAGTGTTCGCGACGCCGTGGCGTCAATTCGATGAGCTGAGCAGACGGACAGTGGCGTGCCGTTCGAAGTCGAGCAGGTGTTGCTTGCGTTCCAGGCCGCCGCCGTAGCCGGTGAGGCCGCCGGTGGCGCCGACGACACGGTGGCAGGGCACGATGATGCCGATCGGGTTGCGACCGTTGGCCAGACCCACCGCGCGGCAGGCGGTGGGA
>JALZCN010000177.1 GCA_030863045.1 Actinomycetota bacterium
GCATCGCGGTGTTGGAGCAGGTGCTGGTGACGGCTCGAGACGCTGGGGCGCTGGTGCTGCTCGACGTCAAGCGCGGTGACATCGGCTCCACCATGGCTGGGTACGCCGCGGCCTACCTCAGCGACGGGGCTCCGCTGGCTGCCGATGCGATCACCGTGTCGCCCTACCTCGGAGTCGGCGCCCTGAATCCAGCGTTCGAGCTGGCCGGCCGAACCAGGCGGGGAGTGTTCGTGTTGGCGCTGACGTCCAACCCGGAGGGTATCGATGTTCAGGCCGCGATCACCGCCACCGGAATCACGGTTGCGCAGTCCGTGGTGGACGCCGTCACCGCCCGCAACGCCGACCGGCACCCCATCGGCGACTTCGGTGTGGTGGTGGGAGCTACTGCGCCGGCGGGGACCCTGCGCCTGGAGAACCTCAACGGCCCGATACTGGTCCCCGGGATAGGCGCGCAGGGCGCTGCTCTGGCCGATTTGCCCCAGCGCTTCGGGACTGCGGCCGGTCGCGTCGTGGCGGTCGTGGCACGTGATCTGCTCAGCCATGGGCCGCAACCGGAGGCGCTGCGGCACGCAGCACGGCGAACCGCCGACGAGGCCGCGATTGCGCTGTATCCCTCGTCGCGGCAGGTCGGCGGGGGCACCCCGGTGTCAGCGCCGGGTCCACCGGAGGATACGGTCGCCGCACAAACCAGACCATCCCACAAGCACTAGCAATCGACGGAGGAGACCGTGGCCCTTCCCGAGCTGACCGAGGAGCAGCGGGCCGCTGCGCTGGAGAAGGCGGCCGCCGCCCGACGTGCCAGGGCCGAGCTCAAGGAACGCCTCAAGCGCGGTGGGACCAACCTCAAGGAAGTCCTGGCCAAGTCCGACAGCGACGACATCCTGGGCAAGATGAAGGTCTCAGCTTTGCTCGAGGCACTACCCGGCGTGGGCAAGGTGCGCGCCCAGCAGATCATGGAGCGACTGGAGATCGCCAACAGCCGGCGGTTGCGTGGGCTCGGCGAGCGCCAGCGCAAAGCACTGCTCAGCGAGTTCGGCCCAGAATGATCATCTTGACGTGATCAATGTAGGCTGATCATCGCAGGATGACGTGTTGCGATGAGGGTGAGTCGGGGTCCAGCGAAGCGGTCGGGCCCCGACTCACCGTCATCTCAGGACCCTCAGGGGTCGGCAAGTCCAGCGTGGTCGCCGAGGTTGTGCGGCGCTGGCCGCGACTGTTCGTCAGTGTTTCGGTGACCACTAGACCGGCTCGGGCCGACGAACGGCCCGACGAGCACTATCACTATGTGGACCGCGCGACGTTTGTGGGCATGCTCGAGCGTGGCGAGTTCCTCGAGTACGCGGAGTACGCTGGCCATCTCTACGGCACTCCCGCCGCTCCGGTACGTGAGGCGTTGGCCGCCGGCCGGTCCACGCTGCTGGAGATCGAACTGCAGGGCGCTCGCCAGGTGCGCGCGGCCATGCCCGATGCACTGCTGGTGATGCTGGTGCCGCCGTCCTGGGAGGTGCTGTACGACCGGTTGGCCAACCGCGGCACAGAGAACCATGCCGGATTGGCCCGTCGGTTGCGAGCAGCTCGGGAAGAGTTGGACGCCGCTGATGAGTTCGACGCCACGGTCGTCAACGACGACGTGCAGCGGGCCGCGCAGGAGTTGATATCCTTGATGCTCGGCGCGTGCCGGCGAACACCGCCGGCCCGACCTCTATGAGGCACCTGGAGACAGTGAGTGACCAACCCCACCGAATTGGACGTGCTGAGCGCGTCCCCGGTCAGTGCCCCTGAGGGCATCACCAACCCACCCATCGACGACCTGCTGGGCAAGGTCAGCTCGAAGTACGCCCTGGTCATCTTTGCCGCGAAACGGGCCCGGCAGATCAACGACTATTACGCGCAGCTCGGCGAGGGTTTGCTGGAGTACGTCGGGCCGCTGGTCGAGCCAGGGCCGCGGGAGAAGCCGCTGTCGATCGCGTTGCGTGAGATCCACTCCGGCATGCTCGAGCACACCGAGGGCGAGTGACCCACGCCGGGCCCGGCCGGCCGGACCTGATCCGGCGGATCGTGCTCGGCATCGGCGGTGGCATCGCCGCCTACAAGGTATGCGAGGTGCTTCGCTGCCTCACCGAGGCGGGGCATCAGGTCCGGGTTGTTCCCACCGAGGCCGCGCTGCGGTTCGTCGGGACGCCGACCTGGGAGGCGCTGTCCGGGTTACCGGTGCACCACGACGTGTTCGTCGACGTTGCCGAGGTACCCCACGTACGGCTGGGACAGACCGCTGATCTTGTCCTGGTCGCCCCGGCTACTGCGGACCTGCTGGCTCGCGCCTCGCAGGGTCGAGCCGATGACCTGCTCACGGCCACCCTGCTCACCGCCCGCTGTCCGGTGCTCATGGTTCCCGCGATGCACACCGAGATGTGGGAACACCCCGCAACGGTGCACAACGTGGCGGTGCTGCGCTCCCGCGGAACGGTCGTCGCCCAGCCTGCGTCGGGCAGGCTCACCGGTGCCGACTCGGGTCCCGGCCGGTTACCGGAGCCTGCGGAGATCGTCGAGCTGGCCACACTGCTGCTGCACCGCGCAGACGCCCTGCCGCGGGACCTCGCCGGCCGGCACGTGGTGATCTCCGCCGGTGGTACTCGGGAACCGCTGGATCCGGTGCGCTACCTCGGCAACCGGTCCTCTGGCCGGCAGGGTTACGCGCTGGCCCGCGTCGCGGCGCAGCGCGGTGCCCGCGTGACACTGGTTGCGGCACACACTCCGGACTTGATCGATCCGGCGGGCGTCGAGGTGGTGGCCGTAGGCACCGCACGCGAGATGCAGGAGTCCGTGCTGAAGGCGGCGCCGGGCGCCGATGCGGTGGTGATGGCCGCTGCCGTCGCCGACTTCCGCCCGGCAGATCCTCGTCCCAGCAAAATCAAGAAATCCGGGTCGGTCGCGAATTCGGTGTCGCTGATCCTTAACCCGGACATCCTGGTAGAATTGGTGCAACGCCGCCCGCACGGCCAGGTGGTGGTGGGCTTCGCAGCCGAGACCGGCGACGCCGACAGTGGGGTGCTCGCCCACGGCCGGGCCAAACTCGACCGCAAGGGCTGCGACCTGCTGGTGGTCAACGCGGTCGGGCACGGCCGCGGATTTGAAGTGGAGCGCAATGCCGGCTGGTTGCTCGGCGACGATGGCGCGGAAATCAAACTTCCGGAGGGCCCTAAGAGCCTGCTCGCGTCCCATGTCTGGGACGCCGTCGTGGCCCGGCTGAAACGGTGACGGCATCCATCACAGAACTGCGATTGGATCAGCCGGTTCCGCGAACGCCCAGCCACGAGATCTTTCGCGATGTGCTTCGAGAGCTCGTCAACCGCTCCAGGCGCTGAGGGAAGCTCAGCCATGACCACCAGCCCACCTGCGCGCGTATCAGCAAGGGCACGCATCGCCTCCGTTCACTATGGGCTTCCACGAGTCAAGACAAGAACGAGTCACCGCGGGCGTGGGGGGAGTAGGCGACGTGAGCCATGACCCAGGTCGTCTGGCCCCGCCGTCCTGCTGCGGAGCCCCGTGACAATGCCTCCGGCACCGTCACCGCGGCCACTCTCGCAGTACAGCTACGAGTGGTTGACGGTGGACCCAGAGGCAACTGGGTTGAGCGTGCCCGAGCAGCCCGCGCTGCCGTCGATCCTGGAGCCCGGCAGCCTGCCGGCGGTGGATGCGCCGGTGGATGAACCATTGGTGGCGGTGGTCGACCCCGCCATCGAGCTGCCAGCCGCGTACTGGCAGGTGGGTTGGCCTGCGGCGGTGCCCGGCACGTTCCTTCGGGCGGATGTGACGCGCCGGCTGATCGACGTCGCAATCGGATTGCCCCGCCCGTTGGGCCTGGCGGTGCTGGATGGGTGGCGACCGCTGGAGCTGCAGCGGCAGATTTACCGCGCGGCGTATCAGGACCCCACGCTGTCCCCGGGATTCGTCAGCGAACCGAGTGCCGACCCGCGCACCCCGCCGCCGCACCTGACCGGGGGTGCGGTGGACGTGACGCTGACCTACCGGCGGCGCCCGCTGGCGTTGGGCACGCTGTTCGACACGTTCACCGCGCAGGCGGCTACCGCCGCGTTCGAGGGCAGCCCCGGGGTGGTGCGAGAGCTGCGGCGGCTGCTGGTCAGGCGGATGCTCGATGCGGGCTTCGCCGGCTATGCGCAGGAATGGTGGCATTTTGAGTTCGGCACTCGGCGGTGGGCGGCCGTGCGCGGCGAGCGCCCGCGCTACGGGCCGGCTGCCCCACCAAGAGCAGCTAGGCCGAACTGGGGTAGACCGTGACGTCAACCATGACCCGGCGGGCTTTCCTGGCGGTTCTCGCCGCTAGTGGAATCGCTGCGACCGCGTGCTCTACGCGCCAACCCTGGCCAGGGTAAGGGCCGTCGAGTAGTGGTCCTCGGCGCTGACCTGGCCGGTTTGTCGGCAGCGTACAACCTCACGCGTAGTGGATCGAGGTTGTGGTGTTGGAGGCGCAGGACCGTCCCGGCGGCCGGGTGCAGACCGTGCGTGAGCCATTCGTCAATGGTGGTTACGCGGAGGCGGGCGCGCTACGCATTACGGATGTGCACGTACACACCAACAAGTATATCGACGAGTTGGGTTTGCGGAAGAAAATCTTTGAGTACAGGAGCCAGGGGGAAAGCTGTGGTATCTCGATGGCCAGCGGTTCGCAACGCCGAAGAACGGCCAGAACTGGCCACTGGTGAACATGTCGGGCGAGGAACGCCGCGATCCATCGACGGGGGCGGCTAAGTACCTCGGGCCGGCGCTCGCCGTAGTCGGTGACGTGCGTTCGCCGGACTGCCTGATGTCGGCCCTGATACAGTCTCGCTGGACAATTTCACCATCGCCCAGTCCGCGCACAAGAACGGTGCGACGGATTCCTGGGTCAGATTTTTGGCCGCGGCCGAGGGCAACCTCGTTGATGTCAACGCGCTGGCTTTCGGGCCAGGAAGCCGTTACCAAGACCTACGGTCTGCGCGGGGGCAACGATCAGCTGCCCCGAGCATTCGCCGCCGCGCTGGCGCCACGCATCATCTACCGGGCCAGGGTGCTGCGTATCGACAGCCGATCCGACGAAGTCATCATCGGCTACCGGGACCCGAGCGGTACCGAGCAGCGGATCGCCGCCGACTTCGGGGTCTGCACCATCCCGTTCCCGATTTTGAAGAAGCTCGATCTCGCCGGGCTGACCGAGCAGAAGATGCAGGCCATCGAGCAGTACCAGCTATTCTCCGCCGCGCGGGTCTACTTCCAAACCAGAACCGCGTTCTGGGGAAACGATTCGCTGGGTGCCTTGGGTGGACCCAAGATGATCGGGACCGACACCCTCGCCGAGCGCGTGTGGAACACCAGCCCCGGCCAACCCGGCCCGGAAGGCATGCTGCACGCCTATCTACTGGGTGACAATGCTCACGCTTTGGAGTCTGTTCCGCACCAGGCTCGTGCAGAT
>JALZCN010000183.1 GCA_030863045.1 Actinomycetota bacterium
GTCTGCACCCGACGTCGGCAGGGCAAGCGCTGGCTAGCTGTCCCCTGTGGGGTTTGTCGCAATCCCCTCGCCGGCCGTTAGACCACTTCTGTTCGCCTTCAGAAAGCAGCGTCGCTGCGTGCACCAGGTGACCGCGAAAGGCGACATGGCTGCTGCTCACTTGCCGGTAGGTGGCGCGGCGCGCCTCACCCATCGCCGTCGGCTTGTCGTGCTCAATGCCCTGGCTGCCTTCCTGGTGGGAAGCGCGGCGCTGGGCGGATGCGATACCCGGGCGATCATCGGCGCCGCCGGCCCGCTGACGATTCCCGCGCCACCCGACACGTCGTCGACCCTCACGCCGACGACGACCCCCAACCCACCCGAACTCGTCCCGCCCACTACCGCGACACCCGCTGATGCCCCGCCCGCGCCGGCAGCCGCGCTACCCCAGCCTGACCCAACGCCAACACCGTCGATCAAAGCCGCCGACCCCCCGCAGGGCGGCCCGTCGGAACCAGTCACGCCCTGCGGTAAGGACCACCAAGACTGCGCTCCCCGACCCACGCCAACCTTCGCCCCATCCCCGACCTCGCCGACCCCAAGCCCGCCTGCTGCCGGAAAGGAATCGGCGGATCTCTCGGCACTCGCGGACCGCGTCAGCCCGGCTCTGGTGGATATCCGCGTGCGACTGGGTGAGGACGCCGCAGCCGCCGGTACCGGAATCGTGCTCAGTTCCTCCGGCGAAGTGCTCACCAACAATCACGTGGTCGACGGGGCCACCAGCATCAGAGTCACCAATGTCGGCAACGGCCGGACCTACCCGGCAACGGTTGTCGGCTACCACCGCAGTCATGACATCGCCGTGCTCCAATTGCAGGGTGCCTCGGGCTTGCAGACCGCCCCGATCGGGGATTCCGGCACGGTTGCCGTCGGCGACGACATCGCGGCCATCGGCATCGCCGGCGGCCGTGACGATACCCGGCGTATCGCAGGGGGCGAGGTCTTGGCCCTTGATCAGAGAATTACCGTCCGCGACGAGCAAACCGGGAACGCGCAGCGGCTCTCCGGGCTGATCCAGGTGAGCGCCCAACTGCAGCCCGGGTACTCCGGTGGCCCGCTGGTGAACACCGCCGGTCAGGTCATCGGCGTCAACACGGCGGCCTCCACGAGGTTCCCGTCCCAGAACTCCGGTAGTAAGGGATTCGCGATCTCGATCAACGACGCGCTCGCGATCAGCGAGCAGATCAGGGCCGCCGAGCGGCAATCCGCGACAGCGGAGCTCTCGGCTGTCGAATCGGCGGTGGTACCCACTGGATAGACCAACGCCGTGCGAAATAGCCGTCAGGTTTCTTCGCAGCGGATAAATACCGAGATTCGATCTCACACGCATTCGCAAAGAACCGAAACCTTGCCACCGTACCCACGTACACGAACCCCACCGACCTGAACAAGATTAATCACACGAAGTGATCACGTGCCTACTCAGATTGACGAAAGTGAGTCGTCGCTCCCTGGCCGCCCGTGGGCGCGAGTCTACAAGTGAACCGCCGAAAGCCGCCCGAAGTTCATTAGGTTTGCGGTAAGCCACTCGTCGAACGTGCGTTACGCTCCGATCCATGCCGACGCCGGACGAGCCGAGCGACATTCCGTACGCTGATAACTACCGATTGCGTCGGTTTGAGTCCGTAGTCGATGCGGCACTCGCTCACCTCGACATCGAGGGCCTCTTGACCGAGTTGCTCGATCGGGTACGAGAGCTGCTCCGGGCCGACACAGCGGCTGTGCTCTTGCTTGACTCCTCGTCCCAGCAACTTGTGGTCACCGCTGCCAGGGGAATCGAGGCGGCCGTCCGTCAAGGGCTGCGCATCCCGGTGGGAAAGGGTTTCGCCGGTCGCATCGCGGCAGAGCGGCAGCCGGTGATCATCCAGCGAGTCGATGAAACAAATGTGCTCTATTCGATTCTTCACGACCATGGGATCTACTCACTTCTCGGGGTTCCACTGCTGAGCAGCGGTTCGGTCATAGGTGTCCTCCACGTTGGGACACTCGACCACCGCCGATTTTCCGACGAGGACATCGGAATGCCCGGTGGGTAGCCGACCGGGTTGCCGTCGCGACTCAATCCCGGCGCTCCGAGGTCGAACGCGCTGCGGCGGCAACGCTGCAACGAAGCCTGCTGCCGGCACAACTGCCAGTGGTGCCAGGCCTCGAGTTGGCAGCCCACTATGCTCCCGCTGAGAATGGTGGGATCGGCGGCGACTGGTATGACGTATTCGCCCTTCCCTCCGGCTGGTTATCTATCGTGATCGGAGATGTGGTCGGGCGCGGTCTCGATGCTGCCGATGTGATGGGCCGGCTACGCAGCGCGCTGCGGGCCTACACACTGCTGGGCGGTGATCCTCCCGAGGTACTGGGCAGAGTTGACAAGTACATGCAGCACTTCGAACCCGGCACGATGGCCACGGTGCTCTTGGCGATGTTGGAGCCATCGTTCGACCGGCTGCACCTATCATCTGCGGGGCATCCTCCCCCGGTACTAGCCCTGCCCCACCGGCCTACGGTTGTCCTCGACGTGCCGAGCGACCCCCCGTGGGTGTGCCTGGAGGGCTGCGGCGCCGCGCAACAACCATCACCCTGCCCCAGGGCGCACTGCTTTGCATGTATACCGACGGCTTGGTTGAGCGCCGAGGAACCTCGCTCGACTCCGGCCTTGAGTGCCTTCGGGAGACGGTCGTGGCCGGCCCTGTCGATCGCGTGTGTATGGCGGTGATGGGTCGGCTCACTGGTAAAGACGGCGCTGGTGACGATATCGCTGTGCTCGCGGTGCGTCGCCAGGACAGCGGCGAGATGGGCCCCTTGGACTTGGTGATGCCCGCGCTGCCATGGTCGCTGAGGGATATCCGCGTCGCGGTGCGCCGCTGGCTGTCGGCGGTCGGAGCCAGCCCGGAAGCGGTAGCTGACCTGCTCGTCGCAGTCGGTGAAGCGTGCTCCAATGCCGTAGAGCACGCCTATGGACCGGGTGGTGGCACGGTGACGGTACATATGGAGCTCCAGCTGCCGGATGTGCTCGCCACCGTCCGCGATACGGGCCGTTGGCGCCGGCCCCGCAGCGACGATCCAGGACGCGGGATGGTGTTCATGCGAAACTGCAGCGACGATCTCCGCATCGATCCCAGTCCCACCGGAACCAACATCGTCATCCGCCGCCACCTCATTGAGCAGGGACTTCGATGACAACTGCGAGGGTTGAGACGAACGCCGAGGGCGGTTCGATGCACATCGCTCTCAGCGGCGAAATCAATCTGGCGAACGCCGCAACCGTCGAGGAGGAGATTCGCGCGGCGGTTTCCGATCAGCCGACAACGGTATCCGTCGACCTCACCCATCTCACCTACGTGGACAGCGCCGGGATAAGGATCCTGTTCGCGCTCGCCTCTCGACTGCAGGCGCTGCGGATCATGCTGGAACTCGTCGTGCCACTCGACTCACCCACCCGCCGGCTGATCGAGCTGTCGGGCTTCGAGTCGCTCGCTGCGCTCCGACCCGCAAACCACTGACCGGCTACCAGACTCGCGCTGACTGGCGGGCTGACGGTAAACCAGGAAGGCCATATCGTCGGCATGCCCGTCGGCGACCAACTGAGCGGTGAATTGATCGGTGAGGTCGTCGGGGGCTAGCTCCCGGCCTGTCACCAGGGCCGTCACGGCACGGTCGATGCCCTCTTCGAGGGATTCCCGGCGGCGTTCGATCAAGCCGTCTGTGTAGAGCAGCACGGTGGACCCGACAGCCACCGCCGCGTCGGCCTCGGGACGGTCGACGTTGTCAAGAACGGCCAGCGGCGGCGCTTGGGCGTGCTGAAGTAGGCGGTGGCCCCCATCGGTATCGACCATGATCGCCGGAGGGTGCCCGGCGCTGCTGTAGCGCAGGGTACGGGCGCGCGGGTGGACGACGGCGCAGAAACACGGTGCTGCAGCGAGCCCCGTTCACCAACGCGGCAAACTTGTCCAGCACGGTGAGCACTTGAGCGGGGGTGTTGTTCTTCAGCAGCAGCGCGCGCCCCGCGCTGCGCAGCTGTCCCATGACTGCGGCAGCGGGCAGGCCACGGCCGACGACATCACCGACGACGACCCCGATCCGGCCGTCGGGCAGGGCGATGACGTCGTACCAGTCGCCACCTACCTCGAGGGTGTCCGACGCGGGCTCGTAGCGGGCGGCGAGGCCAGCAGGCAGGTCGGTCGGCCCGAGGAGGGAACGCTGCAGCGCCAGCGCCACGGTGCGTTGCTCGTCGTAGGCGCGCGCCCGGGCCAGAGCCTGCGCGCGTAGCTGCAGAGGAGGGTGAGC
>JALZCN010000193.1 GCA_030863045.1 Actinomycetota bacterium
GGATCACACGGTGCGGATCTGGGACCTCACCGACGGCATCCCCACTGGCCTGCTCACTGGCCACACCGCCCCGGTGACCGCGGTGGCCTGCACCCATCTGGCCGGCCACCCCATTGCGGTCACCAGCGGCCGGGACCACACAGTGCGAGTCTGGGACCTGATCACCGGCACCGCCATCGGCGCTCCGCTTGCCGGCCACACAGGCTTCATCGAGGCGGTGGCCTGCACTCATGTGGCCGGCCGCCCGATCGCGGTCACCAGCGGCCGAGCACATACGTTACGGACCTGGGACGTAGCCACCGGCACCCCCATGGGCAGGCGGCTCACCGGCCACACCGGCTTGATCGAGGCCGTCGCCTGCACCCATGTGGACGGCCGCCCGGTTGCCGTCACCACCAGCCGAGACCAGACGGCGCGGCTCTGGGACCTCACCATCGGGACCCCCACGGGCGTGCTCACCGGCCACACCGGTCCGGTCACCGCGGTGGCCTGCACCCAGCTCGACGGCCGCCCGATCGCCGTCACCGGAAGCTGGGATCACACGGTGCGGACCTGGAACCTCACCCGCCGCACCCCGGTCGGCACCCCCCTTAGGGGCCATACCGGCACCGTCACGGCGGTGGCCTGCACTCATCTGGACGGTCGCCCGATCGCCGTCACCAGCGGCCGGGACCAGACGGTGCGGCTCTGGGACCTCGCCACCGGCACTCCCATCGGTGACCCGCTCACCGGCCACACCGACCTCGTGGCAGCAGTGGCCTGCGCCCATCTGGACGGCCGGCCGATCGCCATCACCTGCGGCCGGGACCAGACCGTGCGGCTCTGGGACCTCACCAGCGGCACCCCCATTGGCCTGCTCTCTGGCCACTCCGGTCCGGTTACCGCGGTGGCTTGCGCCCAGGTGGACGGCCGCCCGATCGCCATCACCGGAAGCTGGGACCACACCGTGCGGCTCTGGGACCTCGCCAGCGGCATCGCGATTGACCTGCTTACTGACCACACCGGTCCGGTCACCGCAGTGGCCTACGCCCAGCTCGACGGCCGCCCCAGCGCCGTCACCGGCAGTCGTGATCACACGGTGTGGCTCTGGGACCTCGGGATGAGACTTGCAATTGACCGGATCGACCTGCCCAGCGACGTCAAAGCCGTCACTGGCACCCCAGCGGGTGGCATCGTGGCCGCCTTCGGCTGGGACATCGTCCTTCTCGAACGCTCGACGGAACGACTGACGTGAGTGTGAAGCGCGTTCAACCTCGCGATCCGGCGAAGAAGCCCGACAGCGCCGCCACGAATTTCTCCGGCCGCTCCACGTGCGGCAAGTGGCCGGTGTTGGTGATGATTTCCAGACCGCCGCATGCCAGCAACCGCGCTGCCGCGCGGGCCTGCTTGACAGGGACGACGAGATCGCGATCGCCCCAGACCAACAGGGTGGGAACCGACAGTCGAGGAAGATCGCTCGCCAGGACCTGCTTTTGTCCCGTTGGCTGGACCTGGGCGCGAAGAGCGGCCAGAGTCGTGCTCAGGAATCCCGGTAGCCGAGCGAGGCGGTATTGCTCGACCAACCATGGCCGCGGCGCGAGGGCCGGGTTGGCGAACAGCAGCGGCAGCCGGAGAAGGACCCGTTGTGCCGCGCCGATGCTGGTTCGACCCCACCAGATCGCCGCTTCCCCTACACCGGGCACCGCAAGCTGCCGCAGTGCGAAGTTCACCTCACTACCGAGTCCAACACTGCCGACCAGACACAGCGCCGAGACGCGGTCCGGGGCGTGTAACGCCAGCCGGAGGGCGGCCAGGCCACCTAGAGAGTTACCCACCAGGATGGGGGCTTCCAGACGCAGGGTGTCGAGGAACTGGTGCACGAATCCCTCGAAAAATTCGGGTGAACAATTCTGTAGGACCGCCGTACCACCGAAGCCGGGAAGGTCCGGGGCGTACACGCGGTGGTGGGTCGCCAGTCCTTCGAGAACCCACCGCCAATCCAGCCGATTGTCGCCGTCAGCGTGGAGCAGGACCATCGGGGGGCCTTCTCCGGCGACCAGGAAGCGCGTGGGTACCCCTCCGATATCCACCTGTTTCTCGTCGAACTCTCGCAACGGGCGCATGAGGTCTCATACCCGGGAAGCCAGCGGATGAGACCTCCGCAACCACACCCGGATATGGGCTCTCACCTAGCCGACCGCTCATAGCGGCATTACTTCTCTCCTGCTGGCACTGTGGAACAGTGGCCGGAATGGTCGAGTTGACGGTGCGCTACGCCTGTGCGCCGGCGCGGGCGACGCTGACTGCAGTGGACGAGTTCCGCAGGCTTCAGGGCCGGGCACTTGATCTTCTGGGACTCGGTCCCCAGCAGCATCCCTCACGCGTCCTCCGGGCCGCGCCGGCGTTTCGGGTGCGCTCATACGCCTCGATTTCACATTCCGCCCCGCCCGTGCTGATCGTCGCCGCACCTATCAAGCGCGCGTACATCTGGGATCTCATGCCGCAGGTGAGTACCGTTCGGCTGCTGAGTGGAGCCGGATTTGCGGTACACCTCCTCGAGTGGCTCGACCTGGAAGGATCACGCGAGGACCTGGGGCTCGACGCGTACGCGAGCGTCTTCATCGAGGAAGCTGTCCAGTTGATCAGGCAGGACAGCGGTGACGTGCCGCTCCTGGTTGGTCATTCACTCGGTGGCACCCTGGCTGCCATCTTCTGCGCTGTTCACCCGGAGCTGACCCGCGGACTCGTGCTGCTAGAGGCGCCGCTTCACTTCGGCGCTGACGCCGGGGCCTTTGCGCCCGTTGTCGCCGCCAGTCCAGATCCCCGCTTGCTGCGCGCTGCTCTCGGCGTCGTGCCGGGGTCGTTCCTCAACCTGGTCAGCGCCGCCGCGGCGCCGCGCACATTTTTGCTTGAGCGCTATCTCGACTTGATCACAAGCTTAGAACGGCAGTCGCTGCAGGTTCACCTGCGTGTTGTGCGGTGGACGATGGACGAGTTTGCGATGCCGGGCAGGCTATTCGCCGAGGTCGTTGAGGATCTCTACCGCAAGGACCGGTTCATGCGCGCGGAGCTGGCACTCGAAGATCGACGGGTGGGGCCCGGCTCGCTAGCCGTTCCGATGCTCAACGTGGTCGGCCCGAACAACACCGTCGTCCCACCGAGTTCCATCGTTCCGTTCCACCGGGCCGCTGCAAGTCCCATGAAGGAGCTGCTCTGGTACAACGGCGATCAAGGCGTCGCCCTTCAGCACGTCGGAGTGCTCGTGGGCCAAACCGCCCGCACTCGGCTGTGGCCCCAGATCATTGCCTGGATACGCAAACTTGACTGACCCGATGTAGCCAGGAGCCGTGGCGGTCTCGTAGGCGGTCCTCAAACATGGGTTTAACAGTGGCGCCTATCCTGCTCGGCGTGCAGCTGATCGATGTCGTGGTGGAGACGCCGCGCGGCAATCGCAATAAATATGAGATCGATGAGCAGACCGGTTTGGTGTGGCTCGACCGACGGCTGCCCGGCGCGTTTGCCTTTCCCGCCGACTACGGCTACGTGCCAGGCACGCTTGGGTCCGACGACGAACCGCTCGACGCGTTGGTACTCACGATTGAGCCGACCTATCCGGGGGTGCGGGTACGGGCCCGGCCGATCGGGGTTTTCTGGGTCCTGACCGGGCACGGCCGCGAGGCAAAACTGGTGTGTGTACCGGAGGGTGAACCCGCTTACGCCGAGGTCGAGGACCTATCTCAGCTGCCGGCGCACCAGCTCGCCGAGATCGCCAACTTTTTTGACATCTACCGCAGTCTCGACCAGGACAGCCAGACGCAGTGCGACGGGTACGAGGGGGCGACAGCAGCGCAGCGGGTCCTCGATGGCTTCTGACGTGAGTTCCACCAGCAACCACTTTCTACGATGCGCGAGGTCGGTCAGCCAGTTCAGCTCTGCGGTAGGTTTTCTTGACCGAAGGAGCCGTTGTGGAAAAGCCCATCAAGATCGCCATTGCCGGCGGTGGTTACGGGAAGAAAGTCGCTTTACCCGCCTACGCTGAGCTAGAGGAGTTCGAGCCTGTGGCCGTATGGTCACGGCGGCCGGAGCGGGCCCAGGAGCTGGCCGAGGAGGCCGGCGTGGGGGTCGGTACCGCCGATTTCGACGAGCTGCTGTCGGTGCCGGGGCTGGAGG
>JALZCN010000210.1 GCA_030863045.1 Actinomycetota bacterium
GTGTCGCTGCAGTCGTGGGGCCACCAGCTCGCCGTGGACAACGTTAAGGACCCACGGATTGACCAGTTCCTGCGCGCCCTGCGACAGAATCCTTACACCCATCCCGAGGTTGGGGCTAGCTGTGATGAGTTGGGCCCCGGCCGATTTGATTTGGATAATCCGCCGCCGTTTGATCCCAAGCCACCCGGGCCGGACGCGGTGCCCATGCAAGCCGCGGCGGGAACGGTGGAACCATCGGGCGGTCAGTCGTCGCCAAGCCGGTGAAGGCAAGCGAGCACAGGACATGAGCTGTCCGTAGACCTTTCTCCGGTACCTGTGACGACGACCCGCAGGTCCACCTCCTCGCCCCTCGCGTACCCGCTGCAGTCCCCGACCCGGCGACGTCGGGGCCGCGCCTGCTGCCGGCTTAACTAGGGCCTCACCCCACGTCCACGGCCGCCGAGGGTGCGGCGCAGACGCTGCGCGCCCTGACCGACACCTGCACCCACCGGAGCACTGGCGAGGACGACCTGCTCACGCTCGTGTGGATTGCCGGTCCGGTGAGCGCGGACCCGCCGCGCCGCCGGCTCGAGCCGCGGTGTGCTGGCCGCGCAAGGTAGTGATGCGCGTCGCGTCGGGAGACAGCCCAGTGAAGGCGATCGGCGGACGTGTTGCGTGGCTGGCTCCCGGGCCAGCAAGGCAGGAGCCACCGGGGGAGCCATCGACCAGGTCAGATCAACTGGGAGCTTCCGGACCTTGGCTGGTGGGAACTGACCTCCGTGTCGGATAACCACCCATCGGCGTGGAACAGTCCCGCTCGTGCGACCTCCGCTGCCGGGGTCACCGCCCGGGACGGAGCACTGCGGTGGCGAGTTGTTTGAGGCGGGGTCGATCACTCCGGCGCGCGAGGGGTATCGGTCCGCGTGGCCGAGTGTGCATACAACCGGGCGCGTGTGCCAGCAGCTCGCGGATCACGCCCAGCTGTGTCCAGCGAGACTACACGCGCGACATTGTCACCGTAATAGCGCCAGTCCGGACGGTGGCAGTCGAGTCGGAAATGGCTTTGGGCTTTGCCGCTGTCCACCAGCTGCTTGTCCCTCTCCTGCCCGCCGTGGACCGGCTGCCCGAGCCGCAGCGGCGGGCGCTGAGTGTGGCCTTCGAGCTGGCGAGCGGGCCGCCGGCGGATCCGTTCTTGGTCGGCTTGGCGGTGCTGACGCTGCTCGCGGATGCCGCCGAGGTCCGGCCGGTCCTGTGCGTGATCGACGACGCGCACTGGCTGGACGACGACTACCGCACTACCGCTCCAGGGATCTACGCAGCCGGCGACGGCCATTCGCATGGCCTCTCGTCTCCTGTCACGCCATCTGCTCCTGCCGCTGATCGAAGCGCCGTGTGCATCGACCCCGCGGCAATGGAAGAGTTGCACCGGCGTGGCTCTACATGCGCGTTACTAGAGTGCTCGTGGGATGGCTCGCGTCCGCGAGTCTCCGGATGTCTGCCTGATGTGTGCATCGGCATCACGCAGACAAGCTCGACTTGGCTTGTTCGATGGCCCAAGCGAAGACCGGCAACGACCGTTCAACCATCTCGTCGGTCGCCGTCAGGGAGATGCGGAAGTAGCCCGGCAGTTCGATGACATGTCCGGGGAGGACGACAACTCCCTGCCCGGCCAGAAGCGCGCAGAACGCGCCGTCATTGGCTACCGGTGCCCGTGGCAGCAGGTAAAAGGTTGCCTCGGGACTGTGCAATTCGTAGCCTTGCTCGCGCAATCCTGCGACCGACGGCGTTGTATCGCGGCGATGTCGATGAGCAGGCCGTCGATGTCGGGTAGGGCGTACTGCATGACCGCGTCGGGCATCATCAGTCCCGAGGACAACACGACGCTGAACAGTGCTTTGCGCATGGCCTCGGCCGTTGGCAAGCCGGGTGCCAGAGCCAGGTAGCCGAGTCGTTGCCCTGGTGCCAGCGCGCTTTTGCTGTAGGTGCGGGCGAGCATCGAGTAGGGGTGGAACAGGCCGGGGCTGAGGAAGCTGTGGTTGTCGAAGAGGATGCGGCTGTACGCTTCGTCGGAGATCACCCAAATGGGCCGGCCGTATTGTCCGGCCGTGTCGGCCAGTCCTTCCGTCAGACGCTGTAGGTCGTCCGCGGGGTAGATCCGTCCGGTGGGATTGTGCGGGGTGTTGATGATGACGGCCCGGGTCTGCGGTCTGAGCGCCGCAATGATGGCCTCAACGTCCAGATTGAAGGCCGGAGGTTGGAGTCGAACGCGGACTGGGGTGGCGCCGCTGGCGTGGATCATTGCCTCGTAGAAAAACCACGGCGGGCTCAAGAAGATGACCTCGTCCCCGGGGTCGACCACGGTGCTGAGGGCCAGTGCGATGGCCCCGGCAGCGCCGCGGGTGAGGAACACGTCCTCGGCAGCGAAGTCCACGCCCAGCTCGGCGGTCAGCGAGGCTGCGGCTGCCTGGCGCGCGGGCTCGTGCATGAAACGGTAGGCAAACCAATCGGTCGAGGCCGGAACGCTCCATCGCCGTAACGCCTGAACGAAGCCAGGCGGGGGCGGCTCCTGGGGGTCGCCGCTCAGGAAGTCAGCAATCATCACTGGCCGCCTATCCCGGAGTGGGGATTGCATCACCGTCTCGAAGAAGGGATGCAGGGCCCGCTGTACCGCCGAGACGTAGCTGGAGATCATCTGCTCGACCATATCGTCCAATCCTTTCGGTGCTTATGCGAAGAGTTGCATACCCGGACCGAAGACATTTCTACCTACGCTGGCAAGCTCGATGGAGTTGATTGCTTCCGCTCTGTCTGTAACGCTATGTAGGCGACGTTGGGAGCCGGCGCGAGGGTTCGAATGTTTTCAGTACGCTGTCACCGGACGCCTTTCGTTGGTTGCCCATCTTCCTGGCAGCGGGTGCCAGTGGGCCTGGGTCGGCGCGATGCGGTGCAGCAGGGCGGCTCTGAGTTCTTAGTCACCGATACGTGAGAGCCAATGGTGTGGCGGTTGGTGCACAACACTGGCACCGCCGCGGAATCTGACCGAGAATCTTGGTCTGTCCAGCCCATCCAGTGCAGTAGGAAGTCGAATTCGGCAGCTCCGCTGGCGCGCATGAGTACGCCGTCGTCGGCAGAGCCTAGCCAGTAAGGACGTAGAGCCACCCCTATCATCCCAGTATGCTAATTCACGGGGTCATAGCGGCGGAGCGGTGAAGCAGTGGCCCTACCTCCGGGACCGCTACGCGCCCAAAAGTCATGCTTTATGGCTTGAGTGCTGGCTGGGGCGTCCGGGAGACGCAACGTAGGTCGGCCGTCGGTCCATGCCCGTAGCAGTAGCTCGGAAAGCCGGCCGGCCAGCAGGTCGCTTGAGTTAGCCAGCGGTGAGTTCGACGCAGCACTCGCCGACGCGGGGGGCCAGTACTGCGGTGACGGTGGACGCCTGCAGGGTGTCGAGGAAGCCGGTGAGGAATGCGTGGTTGATGCCGCACACCAGCTGGGGTGCTTTCTCGGCCAGGGGCCGGAACGGGCAGTTGCGCAACCGCAGCGACGTCGGGGTAACCCGGTGGGGTTCAAAGCCGTGCCGGGCGAGGGCCGCGGTGGCCAGCGTTAGCGCGCGTTCGGCGCTGAGCCGTCCGGGCCGAGTTCGTTCGCGTTCGGTGACGCCGAGCTCGGCGCCGCGGTGACGGGCGATCACAAGTGCCGCCTCGCGGCTGGTCTTGTGCGGGTCTTCGGTAATTACGGCATCGATGAGGATGTCGGCCAGCAGTTTGTGGTCCCTGGCTGGGATGCTGACGTGCCAGTGGTGGTCGGTGGGCTCGTAGACCTTCGGAGTACGACCTACCTTGCGGATCCCGCCGACCGGCTCGTAACGAGCCCGCAACAGCCCCACTTCCACCAACTTGTCGAGGTGAAACGCAGCCAGCTTGCGGGAAATCCCGACGCTTTTGGCGGCCTCTTCCCGGCTCACCGCGCGACGGGCTCGGCGGATGAATCCATACATCCGCCGTCGCAGCTGGTCGCTAAGCGCTGCCACAGCGCCGAGTGCAGCTGCAGCAGGGAGGTGATCAGGCCCGTCATGGGAACTTGAAGGGTCCACGGACCCACCGTAGTGGTGGCGCTTCTCGCCGAAAATCCCGAGACGGTACTCATGCCCGGTCTCTTGACCTGACCTTGGAGTAGCACCAAGCTTTACTGGAGAAATCGGGGGTGGGGAGGCTGGTGTGATGACCAGCGATCTGCAGCGGGCCAAGCGCCCCGTGAGCGCGGTGTTGGCCGGGCCCTACGGGCATCCGCTGCACCCAATCCTGGTGACCGTGCCGATCGGCGCGTGGGTGGCCAGTCTGGTGTTCGACCTCGCCTCGCAGGTGATCACCGACCCGGGATTTTTGGCCCGGGGCTCGCTGTGGCTGATCGGATTAGGCATGGTGGGGGCGTTGGCCGCGGCGATGGTCGGGTTCTTGGATCTATTGGCCATACCGACTGGCACGCCGGCGTTTCGCACTGGGTTGGTGCATGCGGGACTCAACTTGGCGGTGATCGTCGGGTATCTCGGCGGCTTCCTGTGGCGAAGGACCAGCGACCTGTCCACCAGCGTGGGATGGGGTCCGCTGGCGCTGTCGGTTGCCTGCCTGGCCGCACTGGCCGTATCGGGCTATTTGGGGGGCATGCTTGCCTACCGCTACGGGGTGCGGGTAGTCGATGAGTCCACCCAGGCTTCGGGCTACCGACACACCCGGTCCTCGACCTAGTAGCCGCCCGATGGCCGGACTGACCGCGGGGCGGCCACCCGACCACGGGACTGTTCGATATCGCAAGGAGACGTGGTCATGAGTATCGCCGTCATGGGTATCGCCGCACTGGTCGCGTGGGTGATCACCGCGCTGGGCGGCTTCGTCATGTTGGGTCAGTGGATCTCCCGGGGCGGGCTGCGCCAGCAGCGCAGCGGGGCCACCCGGTTTCCCGCCGGCCTGGTGTTCTCCCACTTCGGGCTCGCCGCAGCCGGTTTGGTGGTCTGGATTGTCTACCTGCTCACCAACTCCAACCGGCTGGCCTGGGTGGCCTTTGCACTGCTGATCCCGGTTGCGCTGCTGGGCTTCGTCATGCTGTTCCGCTGGATCCCGGTCTACCAAGGCCGCGCGGTCGCCGTCGGCTCCGGTGTGGCCAGCTCCGGATCGGCTGAGGCCGAGCCGTCCGAGCGGCACCTGGCGGTCCCGGTCGTCGTCGCTCACGGCCTATTCGCCGTGGTGACCGTGGTGCTGGTGCTGCTCACCGCCCTGGGTATCAGCGGTAGCTGAGATCCGGGGGTACCTGTGGTGATGGAATTACGGAGATTGTCGTGGTTACCGGAGGGTCTTGTACGTGGCATCGCTGCTGGCCCGTCGCAGCGGTCGGCGAGGACGCGGAAAGGCATTGGGGCTTGCTGGATTGGGGATCCTGGTCATCGGTGGATACCTGGGTGGTCACCTGTCCCAGCGGTCTTCGCGGGGCTGCGGGTACACGAGATCGAGGGCAGATCCTTACCGCACGTCGGGCAGGTGGCGCTAGCGTTCTAGTGCTGATGCGGGCAGCGGGCGTGGCTGCACCGGTTGCATCGCGATGTGGCCGATGCAGTTGCGCCAGGCCTTGCGGCCCGCGCTGCGCAGCACCGCAACCGCTTGGTCGACGAAGCCTTCGGCGTCGAGCTGCTCGGCCACCGCAGCACCGCAATCCTCAATATCGACTGGCGGTGCCCCCTCGTCCTGGCCTAGATACCCATCGGCACCGCGACGGCAGACACCAGTCTGTGCGAGCAGTGCGTCGAGCCGTTCATCGAACCGGCGCCGGAAGCCTTCGTCGCTCCGGATGATCCCTACCGCCTCGGCGTTGCACAGATTCTCGACGTTGTCGTCGTGCAGCGCGTACCACGGGGCTATCGCGACCGGGCGGACGTTGTCGATGCTGAACGCGAACTCGCGGGGCATGAGTTGGCGATCCTGCTGCTGGTAGACGGTGTATCGGGCACTGGTCGATTGGGTCCAGTTGCTTCCGCCGACCAACAGGCCTCCAGGTCGCAGCACCACGGCGGCCCACTCCAGCGCACGCTGCCGAAATGAATGGTCGAAATACATGAAGACATTCATGCACCGGATCACGTCGGCTCCGCCCTCGACGTCGAATGAGCCCGCCCCGCCCCGCACCAGCACCAGATTCTTGGTCTCGTAGCACCGTGACGGGTTACGCACCAGCCGCACCCCGTCGAGCTCCACGTCGGCCGGCTCGCTGGTGTCGTTGCCGGGAAGTAGCGGTAGCAGGCGATTGAGCAGGTGGCGAAGGCGCGTTCGGGTCTCGGAAGAATCCGGGTCCGCGTGCGCAGACTGGTAATAGCGCAGGTGCTCGCCGTCATCGAAGCATGCATAGTTGCCGCCGTCGTCGTGGACGAGGTAACGGGGAAACGAGGGGTCGGCACCGATGATCCGCCAGCCGGTGAGCTTGGCTGCGCTGTCGATCGCCGTGAATGGTGGGAACCCGCAGCCGACGTCAACGAGGACTGGTTTGCCGGTGGGTCGGTGCCATGGGTTGTTGGCAACGTAGTCATCGAGTTTGTGATGCCGACCCGCCATGGTGATCGGTGGTACCGCGCCACCCCAGGCGCTTGGCACAGCTCTCGTTATGCCGGCGAGTGTCGAGGCGGTGGGAACCGACAGATCCGTTGGGCCGAACCGAGCGACCCGCATTAGCCGGAATGCACGATCGGCCACAGCTTGCGCGTCGGCATTGGCCTCGTTCAGCGGGTCAAGGGCGGCGACGGCATCCGGAGACAGGCGATTATCGAAGTATTCGGCGTTCCACCGGTCTACCACCCTGCCCATCTGATGGAGTACCTCCCATCAGGTCTTCCCTCGCCGGAGGCCGCGGTTGCCCGTCCACACGTCGGCCCTGTCGAGTTCACGGCGCGCTAGCCCCTACTGAATGACGGGCAGCCAGTGGGAGCTCAGGTTAGATCGTCGAACTCGCCGGCCTTGATGCCGTTGATCCAGGCTTTCATCTCGGCGCGGGTGAACAGAACCACCCCAGCGCGCGGGTGGTTGCTGTTGCGCACCGCGATGCGGCCGTTGGGCAAGGCGGCGACCTCGACGCATGTGCCGTTGTTGCCGCTGAAGCTGCTGATGCGCCACCGCGCGATGACGAGGTATGGGCCAGTCACGGTCTGTTCCGCCGTTCAGGACGTGATCATCGACTGGATGAGGGCAACGGATCGTTCAGGGTCGAGGGCTACTTGCTGTAGATTCTCCGCCACCTTGGTGTATGTCCGCACCTGGTAGGGATCCTGTAGGTAGACCGCGCAATCGTGAAGTTCGACATAGCCGATCGAGCGCACCTTCTCGAAGTCCAGTACCGCGAACTGGCCGGTCAAAGCGGTGTGCAGGCCGTCCTCGGGGCGCACCACCTGGATAGTCACGGTGGGTAGCTCGGCCATGGCCAGCAGATGCCGGTACTGGGCCTGGCGCATCTCCGGGTCGCCCACCGCGAGCCGCAACGCGGCCTCGGTAAAGATGGCGTGCAGCCGAAGTGGGCGCTGCGGATCGGCAAGCCGCCTGCTGCGTGCCATCCGGAAGCTGACGAACCGCTCGCTGTGGTCGGCGCGAACCCGCGGGGTGGAGGCCGTGATCGCGGTGGCGTACTGCGGGGACTGCAACAGGCCCGGAATCACGAGCGGCTCGAACACGAACTCACTGTCGGCCAGGCCCTCCAGGCCGACAAAGAGTTTCAGCCAGTCCGGCAAGACGTGACCCCACGGCGTCCACCAGCTGGCGTCCGCGGATCGGCTGGTCAGCGAGACCAGCTGGTCGACGTCCGACGGGTCGGCGCCGTAGGCGGCCAGCAGGCGGGCGATATCGTCCTGATCCTGCTGTTGTCGCCCGGTCTCCAGGTGGCTCAGCTTGGCTCGGCTGATCCCGCTGCGCTCGCTGGCTTCGGTCAGCGACAGCTTGGCCCCGTTTCGGTAACGAGCCAGCTCTACGCCGACCAGCCAGCGCAGCGGCGCTGGATACTCCCGCGGCCCCATTCAGGCCGCCAGCTTGGTCATGAGACGTCTCATGTACAGTCCCCGAACTGATACACCGTCCCACCGTCCGATTACAGAACGGACCTGACCGACGGAGCGCAGTAAGAGCCAACCAGCACCGCGTGGGCACTGTGTCAACTTCACCGAGCTCGTAGATCAGGATGGTCGTCGCAGAGAGTACTCGGCTGCACGCGGAAAGTTAACAGGTTCGCGCTGGCTTTGTCCGGGACGTTGCATGAGCGGCGACGGCCCCGCCTGTGGCCTCCCCCAAAGCGGGCGGGAGCCGTCGTCTTCGCACTGAGAGTAGCCAAGTAACTGTGGACTACGCCCGAACGGAGTAGGCACAGGCGTGCTGAGACTTTGGCCGGCCTGATCCGTCCCGCTTTCACCGCAGGGATTGCCACGGTGGCCGATCAGTTGCAATGACGACGTCGTGACGTGCTGATGTCGGGGTCGGGCACTGGACGTTCAGGTATGGTCCGGGGGCCCATCGAATGCAGGGGACATCAATGAGGAGCCCGTACTGCCTCCCGCAGGTTCTCGCCGCGTGCCTGGTGGCACTGCCGGCGTGTGGATCAGCTGGGTCGGCGACCGTTCACGCCTCCTCACCGCCGGTCCTGTCGCCACGTGCGGTGTCCAGCTCGCCAACGGTGGTGCTCGACCCGGGACACAACGGCGCCAACGCGTCGCACTCGGCTGAGATCAACCGCTTGGTTCCCGATGGCCGCGGCGGCACCAAGGCGTGCAACACGACCGGCACCTCCACCAACAGCGGCTATCCCGAGCACGAATTCGATTGGGATGTTGCACTGCGGGTCCGTGACGTGCTGAC
>JALZCN010000214.1 GCA_030863045.1 Actinomycetota bacterium
ACCCACAGCGCACCACTACTACCCGCAGGCTCGGGGCTCAGCGGCTGGGGATGGTGCGTAGCAGGTCTCGCAATCCATCGGCGTCGAGCAGATCGGCAGGTCTCACTGTGCGGTTGTCACGGACATAGTGGAATGCCGCTCGCACGCGATCCAGGGGCGTGCCGGACAGCGCCGACCAGGCCAGCCGGTAGGCGGCAAGCTGCACACTGATCGCACGCAATGCGGCCCCGTCGGGCACCATCCCGGTCTTCCAGTCGACTACCGTCCAACCACCGTCGGTGTCGGCGAACACAGCATCCATCCGGCCGCGCACGCCCACCCCGTCGAACACGGTCTCGAAGGGCACCTCCACGTCGGACGGGTTACGAGTAGCCCACTCGCTGGCAAGGAAAGCCGCTTGCAACAACCCGAGTTCAGAATTCGGAGCGGCTCCCTCGTCAGCAGCTCCGGGTAGGTCATCATGATCGATCAACCTGATGGAGCCGAACCGGCGCTCCAACCATCCGTGAAATGCGGTACCACGGCGCGCCATCGGGTTGGGCGCGCACGGTAACGGCCTCCGTAGCCGTGCGGCCAACGCCGACGGGTCGTCGGCGAGCTCCACCAACTGGCTGACGGCCAGGTGCGCGGGCAGTATCACCTGTTGTTGCCGGCAGCGGGCACCTCGCTCGGCGAGCAGCACATCGATCTCCCGTTGCCAACCCTGTGCGCCGCGGGTCCGAGCATGGGGATCCGCCAACGCGTCACGCACCAGGTTGGCGCCCTCAGCTACAGCCTCCCGGCGGGCACCGAGTGGGTCACCCGGCCAGGGCGCCTGGCGCGGTGCAGTGTCCAGCGGATTGGCCTCCCCGTCGTTGGGTGCCGCAGCCCACTGGTCGATGACACATTGTTCGACGTCGCGGATCTGCAGCAAGAACTCGGAGGGTGATCTCGGTGAGCTCCCCGTCTCACCCCAGTGGTGACCGCTGGCCAGCAGTGACCGCTGGGCGCGGGTCAGTGCGACGTACAGCAACCGGCGTTCCTCCATCAGCCTTCGGGCACCGAACGCCGCCTCATGTGCAGCCAGCCTCTGAGCGAGCTCCTTCTGATCGGCGCCGGCGAGCGGCTCGAGGAAGGGTAGGTCGGCGCGATCGCCGCGCAGCGCAACGGGCAGCTCGGTGACCGTTCGAAGCCACGAAGAGCTCTTTTTCGCTGCCGGGAACACGCCGTCAACCAGATGTGGGATGGCCACCACCTCCCATTCCAGGCCCTTGGCGGCGTGCACAGTGACGATCTGGACCCGGTCGTGGGCGACCTCGACCTCACCCGGCTCGAAACCGTCCTCGGCGTCCTCGGCGGTGAGCAGGTAATCCAGCAGCGCCGACAGGCCGGCGCGCGGGCTGGCTGCAGCGAAGTCCGCTACCACATCGGCGAAAGCATCCAGGTGGGTCCGGCCGACCGGGCCGGGGCGGGCCAGCGACTCGGTGTCCAGCAACAGGGTCCGTTCGGCGTCGGCGACCAGGTCGGTCAGCGGCTGCGTGACCCGGCGCCGCAGCGCCCGCAACTCGGAAGCAAGGGCGCGCAGCCGGTGGTAACCCAGCTCGGAGTAGCGGGTCGGATCACCGGGCGAATCCAGCGCGTCGACCAAGCCGGCTTGCTCGGCGGGTTCGCCGGGCAGCTCGCCGGGCAGAGCGGCCAGCACGTCCTCCGCAGCGGCACCCTGACCGCCCGGCGCCACATGATCCATCGCCAGTTCCCCGACGCGCGCCCACAGCGCGGCCAGGTCGGCCGCGCCGATCCGCCACCGTGCGCCGGTGAGCAGCCGCACCGCGGCAGTGCCGGCCAGGGGGTCGACGAGCAGCCGCAGCACACTCACCAGGTCGCGGACCTCAGGTGTGTCCAGCAACCCGCCCAGGCCCAGTACTTCGACGGGTACGTCGCGGGCCCGCAACGCGGCGGCTAGCGCCGCCATGTCCGCACGGCGACGCACCAGCACGGCGGCGGTCGGTGGGGTGCCCCGATCGGCCACCGTCGAAGACCAACGATCCGCAATGGCCGCGGCAACCCAGCTCACCTCGGCACGGACGTCAGACAGCAGCGCGCAGCGGACCTCGCCGGGCTTGGCACCGTCCCGGCAGCGGAGCTCGCCGACCCGCACCGGCCCACTGCGGAGTTCACCGGAGACCGCATTAGCCACTGCCAGCACTTCAGCAGGGTTGCGGAAACTGGTGAGCAGCCCGCAGGTCACCGCTGGCGAGCCATCCGCGCGGGGGAAGTCGGTGGTGAATCGCGGCAGGTTGGCCGCTGACGCGCCGCGCCAGCCGTAGATCGACTGGCATGGATCACCGACTGCGATGACCCCCATCGCGACACCGCCGAACAAGGCGCGCAACAACACGCGCTGGGCATGTCCGGTGTCCTGGTACTCGTCGAGCAATACAGCACCGAAGCGAGCCCGCTCGGCCACCCCGACTTCCGGATGGTCGCGCGCCAACTTGGCGGCGATACCCATCTGGTCACCGAAGTCGAGCACGGCTTCGTGCCGCTTGAGCTCGGTGTAGCGCTCCACCAGCGGCAGTATCGCCAGCCGGGCCTGTTGACTCGACACCACTGGCTTGAGGTCGGCACGCAGCGGACCTCGCTGGCGGAAGTCGGGCGGCGCCCCGACCAGCACGGTGATCATCGCCTCGGTGTCGCTTCGCAGCTGCTCGGGCTCGCACAGGTGCTCGGCCAACTGTCCGGCCAATCCGAGCACCCAACCGGTCACCGTACGAGGCAACCTTCCGTCAAGATCGAGGTCCGGTTCCCAGTTGGCGGTGACCCGGTGCGCCAGTTGCCATGCGCCGGTTTCGGTGAGCAGCCGGGCTCCTGGATCGGTGGGAAGCCGCAACGCGTGTTCGGCCACCAGCCGGCCGGCGTAGGCGTGATAGGTCAGCACAGTGGGCTCGCCGGCCAGCACCGCAGCCCTGCGATGTCCGCTGGGATCCAGCCGGTCCAGCACCGGTGAGCCGGCGAGCCGCCGCAACCGTTTCCGGACCCGCTCGGCCAGCTGCTGGGCCGCCTTGCGGGTGAATGTCAGACCGAGCACGCGGTCAGGGGTGACGTACCCGTTGGCGACCAACCACACCACCCGCGCCGCCATGGTCTCGGTCTTACCCGAGCCAGCGCCTGCGACCACGAGGGTTGGCTCGCCGGGGTCGGCGGCGATGACGTCGGCCTGCTCCGCGGTGGGCGGCGTGATTCCGAGTTCCGCGGCGAGCTCGATTGGTCCGATGCAACTCATCCCGGCACCGACCGTCCGGAGTCGTGCAGCGGGCACGCGATCTTCGAGGGACACCGCTTGCAGTCACCGTTGTCGATGGCGACGAAGCCCGGCCCCATGGTGCGCCGGGCGGCCTCCCGCACGATCTCGTCCCAGCGCGCCAAGCCGACGGCGTCCAACGGCTGCTGGTTGCGCTGCACCGACGCGGTTGCGCGGGCGGAAACCTGGACGATGCAAGCCCCACCTGGTTCGGCGGCCAGGCCGTGTTCGGTGAAAGCACCATGGGCCGCAGCCAGCTGGTAGACCGCCAGCTGCGGGTGGTCCTCGGCGGCTTCCTTGCTCACCGGGGTCTTGCTGCTCTTTACGTCGACGATCACGGGACGGCCACGGCGGTCACGTTCCAGCCGGTCCACCCGCCCACGCAGGAGCACCGCTGTGTCATCGGCAGGAGGAAGCCGCACCTCGATGTCCTGCTCGCAAGCGACCTCGGTGAACTCACCGCGGCTGTCACGCCACCAGCGGCGGAACATACCGACCATCTCACGCACCCGCTGTTGCTCGGCGCGGGAGTACCACGGGGCCCCCGCGTCGACGCCTGTCCACCCGTGCGCCAAAGCTTGTTCCAATTGTTGGTCGGTGGCGCCGGCCGCCGCCGCCTGGACCAGTCTGTGCACCAGCGATCCGGTGACTGCAGGCAGCGCTCGGATGTCCTCCCCGCCGTGCCGGGTGAGCAGCCAGCGCAACGGGCAGTTCGACACCAGCTCCACCAGTGACGGTGACACCCGGACCGGCGCGCCCAGCACTCGTAACGGCGAGTCGGTCGACGGCGGGCCCAGGCCGTACCAGGAATCGGGATGCGCGCCGGATACCCCGGCCTGCGCCAGTTGTGCCAAGCCGGTGGCAGCGCTGCGCCGCCGCGCACCGTCCTCGGCCGGATCGCAGCACACCTGGCGCAGCTCGGCAACCAGTTCGGGCAGGCTCAAACCCCGATGCCGGAAGGTCACCGGTCGCTCGTGCAGCGCCTCTGCAGGGTGCGGCAGGTCCTTGGTGCTGTCCAACTCGTCGAGGAACCGGGAAGGCTGCTCGTCCTCCCCGCGCACCGCACTGACCAGCAGCCGGTGCCGGGCACGGCTGGTTGCCAGCAGCAGCAACCGCCGTTCTTCAGCCAGCAGTGGTGCGGTACGCGAAACCATGCTGGATTCGATGCCCGCGGTGGCGTCGACGAGATGCTCCACGCCGAGCAGGGAGCCGCGCAGCCGCAAGTCGGGCCAGGTCCCCTCCTGCACTCCAGGCACCGCGACGAGCGACCACTCCCGGCCGGCCGCAGCATGCGCGGTGAGTACGGTGACTGCCTGGCCCTGGGCGGAACGCGCAGCCAGGGAGTCGCCGGGTATCTGCTGTTCGGTGAGGTAATCGCAGAAGCTGAGCAGACCGGCTGGGCCGCCATCGGCGCCGGGTAGCCGATCGGCGAAACGGGCAGCGGCGTCGAATAGCGCTACCACGGCGTCGAGGTCCCGATCGGCCTGCGCACCAGCTGGGCCGCCGCGCGCCGCGGTGGCCGCCCAACGCTGAGCAAGGCCGCTGGACTGCCACACCTGCCACAGCACCTCTTCAGCGCTGTCCCCGCGCCGCGCCGCGCCGGCGGCGATAGCTAGCAACCCGCTCAACCTTCTCGCCGGTGCCGCAGCCCGATCCTCGAGCCCGTCCAGTCCGCTTGATCGGTTGGTGAACTCGACGCCGACGACGTCTTCGTGGGAGGGGAACGGCCGTGGCGTCGAGTTCACGGGATCCTCGTTCGCCGGCTGGTAGCCCGCACGGAGCGCGTCGAGCAGCAGCGCGCCGCTGGTGCGCGAGCCTCCCCCGGCGAGTTCCCGGCGGCGCAACTCCCGGCGCAACCTCCGCATGGCCAGCGGGTCGGCCCCACCCAACGGTGAGGTGAGCAGCGCAGCCGCCATCTCCTCGTCAAGTGCCGCAGCGTGCACAGCGCACCGCAACAACCCTAGCAATGGCTGGACCACGGCTTGCTGAGCCACCGGCAGTTGCTCGCGCGGCACTGCTACTGGCACCCCGGCTGCGAGTAGTGCCCGGCGCAGCACCGGCAGCGCCCTCGCGGTGGA
>JALZCN010000231.1 GCA_030863045.1 Actinomycetota bacterium
GGTCGGGGCGTGGCCACTGACGCCCGACCGGCTGCACGCCTACCTGGAGAAAGCCATCCGGGAGGCGCGGACGCGCACCAGCTGGACCGACCCAGACGAGGCGTTCGAGACGGCTATGCATGCCGTAGCCGACGCGGCGCTGGATAACCCCCCGCTACGCTCCGCGGTGGCCAGGGCGGCGACCCGCGTCATCCCGCCGGGACGGTCGAACTCGCTGTCCGCGGCGCTGGTGCAGCTCGCGATGCCCGGTGTGCCGGACACGTACCAGGGTGGTGAATTGTGGGATCTTTCCCTGGTCGACCCGGACAATCGCCGTCCGGTGGACTTCGCTGCCCGCGCCGACCTGCTGGCTCGGATCGACCGTGGCTTGCTGCCTGGCGTGGATGACTCCGGCGCGGCCAAGCTACTCGTGGTGTCACGCACTCTGCGCGCTCGCCGCGACCATCCCGAGCGGTTCACCGGCTACACCCCACTGCGCGCCACCGGGTCGGCCGCATCGCATGCCGTCGCATTCGCTCGCACCGGGGTGGTTGCGGTTGCTACCCGGCTGCCGGTCGGGCTGGCCTCGCGGGGTGGCTGGGGTGAGACGGCGCTGTCTTTGCCCGAGGGCTCCTGGACCGACGCGTTCACCGGCTTTTCGCCGTCGCGTAGCGTGCCGCTGGCCGACCTGCTCGCCCGCTACCCCGTCGCGCTGCTGCTCACAGCCTGACCACCGAGGTGCGCAGGCCCATGATCGCGGTTCATGGGCCCTCAGCGACATCGCGTGTCGCTTCCCCTCGTTGCGGTCATAACCAGACAATGCCGCGCGACCCTGCCAAGATCGGTACTCATGGACTTCACGGTGTGGGCCCCACAACGCGAACGGGTACAGGTCGTGGTGAACGGCACCAAGCACAACATGACCCGGACGGTCAGCGGCTGGTGGTGCGTTGCCGTGCCCGGCGCCGGACCGGGCAGCGACTACGCGTTCCGGCTAGACGAGGAGCATCCAGCGCTTCCCGACCCTCGATCCCGGTGGCAACCCAATGGGGTGCACGCGCCGTCGCGGGTCTACGACCACGGCGCGTTCGAATGGAGCGATCAGCCCTGGACTGGCCGAGCATTGGCCGGCAGCGTGCTCTACGAGCTGCACATCGGGACGTTCACCTCGAACGGCACCTTCGACTCCGCGATAGAGCGCCTCGACCACCTGGCCGAGCTAGGTATCGATCTGGTCGAGGTGATGCCGGTCAACGCCGTCGACGGGCCTCGAAACTGGGGCTACGACGGAGTCGGCTGGTACGCCGTCACCGAGAACTACGGTGGGCCCGACGGATTCAAACGCTTCGTGAACGCCTGCCACGCCCGCGGGCTGGGCGTGATCCTCGATGTCGTGCACAACCACCTCGGCCCGTCCGGGGCGTACCTGGACCGCTTCGGCCCCTACTTCGCCGGCAGCAACATTTGGGGCCCGTCGCTCAATCTGGACGGGGCGCATTCCGACGAGGTGCGCCGCTACGTCATCGACAATGCGCTGGAGTGGCTGCGTGACTACCACCTGGACGGTCTGCGGTTGGACGCCGTGCACGCCCTGCGCGACACCCGGGCCACCCACCTGCTGGAGGAACTGGCCACCGAAGTGGACGTCCTGGCCACGCACCTGCGACGACCGCTGTCGCTGATCGCCGAATCGGACCTCAACAACCCGCGGCTGGTCACCCCTCGCGTGGCCGGGGGCTACGGACTGACTGCGCAGTGGGACGACGACATCCACCACTGCCTGCACGCCACTTTGACCGGCGAACGGCAGGGCTACTACGCCGACTTCGGTGCGCTGCCCGACCTGGCCCGCACCCTGCGCGGTGCGTTCTTCCACGACGGGCGCTGGTCGGCCTTCCGGCAACGCACTCACGGTCGCCCGGTAGATACCGCGCACTTGCCTGCCTGGAAGTTCATCACCTACCTGCAGAACCACGACCAGGTGGGCAACCGCGCCACCGGCGACCGGATCTCGACCACCCTGTCCCCCGGTCTGCTGGCCTGCGGCGCGGCACTGGTGCTGTGCTCCCCGTACACGCCGATGATCTTCATGGGTGAAGAGTGGGGGGCCCGCACGCCGTTTCAGTTCTTTTCGTTCATGCCCGATGTCGAATTGCGCGAGGCCATTCGCCGCGGTCGCTTCGCCGAGTTCGCCGAGCATGGGTGGGACGAGACGGATGTTCCCGACCCGAACGATGAGCAGACTTTCCAGGACTCCCGGCTGGACTGGTCGGAGCTTGGCACGGAGCCACACGCGAGCCTGCTGGGCATCCATCGGGAACTCATCGCGCTGCGCAACCGCCGCTCAGAGCTGTCCGACCCCCGGCTGGACACCCTGGCTGTCGACGTGGATGAGCAGGCCCGCACCCTGGTCCTACACCGCGGCCCGCTACGCGTGGCGGTGAACCTGAGCACGCAGCCAGCCACCGTTGCGCTGGACGGCCAGCCCGCTCAGGTTCTGCTCGCGTCTGGGAACGCCACCACCGCGCAGGACACCGTACGGCTGGACGGTGAGTCCTTCGCGGTAGTAGAGCTCGAACTCAGCGGAACAGTTTGCGCAACAACACAAGCACGATGAGCGCGCCGAGGCCCATCAGTGTGTAGCGCACCCGCGGGTCACCCATGGTGGCTTCCATGGTGGCTTGCACCTGCTCCTTGCCGGCCTCAATCGCGCGCCCAGGACGGGTACTGAGCTCGTCGAGCGTCGCGGCCAATGCGTCACGGGCCTGCTCAATGTCACGTTCGATGG
>JALZCN010000243.1 GCA_030863045.1 Actinomycetota bacterium
GTCGTGTTCGGCCCGCAGCGCATGGGCCACCGCCGGTTGGAAGGGGGCGCCACTCACGAAGGTGAGAAACTGCTTGGCCGCCCGCACCGCGGCCACCAGATGCGGTACCCCGCACACCCAGCCAATCTTCCAGCCGGTGACGCTGAACGTCTTGCCCGCGCTGGAGACGGACAGGGTGCGCGACGCCATCCCTGGCAACGTGGCGATCGGTAGATGCTGTGCTCCGTCGAAGACCAGATGTTCATAGACCTCGTCGGTGATCACCAGGAGATCGTGCTCGACGGCCAGCGCCGCCAGCGCCTTCAACTCAGCGCGTTGCAACACCGTGCCGGTGGGGTTGTGCGGGCTGTTGAGCAGCAACGCACGGGTGGCGGGCGTGATCGCGCCGGCCAGCGCGTCGAGATCGAGCGCGAACCGGTCCCCGTCGGCCACCAGCGGCACACACCGCCGGGTCGCGCCGGCCAGCGCCACCGCGGCGGCGTAGGAGTCGTAGTAGGGCTCGACGAGCAGCACCTCATCACCCGGGCCCACCAAGGCCAGCAGTGCGGCGCTGATGGCTTCGGTGGCGCCGACGGTGACGAGTACCTCGGTGTCCGGATCGTGTACCAGCCCGTAGTGGGTTGCTTGGTGTTCGACGATGGCATTGCGTAGCCCACGAGTACCTGGACCAGGCGGGTACTGGTTGCGTCCACCGACGATTGCCGATCGGGCGACCTCGAGCATGCCGGCTGGGCCGTCGGTGTCCGGAAAACCCTGGCCCAGGTTCACCGCCCCAGTGCGCGCAGCCAGCGCGGTCATCTCCGCGAAGATCGTCGAGGCGAACGGCTTCAGCCGGGGCACCAGTCCGTGAGTTCGCACGGCATCCATCCTGCTGCACTTCGCAAGACCTGTTTGCAGGGTCGAGCCATAGTCGCGCAAAACCTGCTTGCAGGGTCGAGCCATGGTCACACTCTCGCCGGGGCACAATCGACAGTGTGCAGCTGACCTGGAACGAGCAGGCCAAACAACGCGACCTGCGCCGGATGAAGATGGTCGCACTCGCGTTCCTGCTGGGTGCCGCCGTGGTGTACATCGTGGCGCGACTCCACGAGGATGCAGCGCCGTGGGTGGGGTACGTGCGGGCAATGGCCGAGGCCAGCATGGTCGGCGCGCTGGCCGATTGGTTTGCCGTGACCGCATTGTTCCGGCACCCTCTCGGCTTGCCCATCCCGCACACCGCGATCATCCCGCGCAAGAAGGACGCACTCGGCGAGAACCTCGGCGACTTCGTGGGCGCCAACTTCCTCGCCGACGAGGTGGTTCGGGACAAGCTGCGCCGGGTGGGGACCAGCGCTCGGTTCGGCCGGTGGCTGGCGCAGCCCCGCAACGCCGAGCGGGTCACTGCCGAGCTGTCCACCGCGGTGCGCGGCGCTGTCACCGTGTTGCGCGACGAGGACGTTCAAGCGGTGCTGGAGAACGCTTTGGTCAAGCGTTTTTTAGAGCAGCCGTGGGGGCCACCGTTGGGCCAATTGCTTGGTCAGTTGCTCACCGACGGGGCGCACCACAAACTCGTCGACCTGCTTGCAGAGCGGGCCTATGAGTGGGTCCGTGACAATCACGGCGCGGTGTTGCGAGTGGTCAGCCAGCGCCTACCGGACTGGTCGCCGAGGTTCGTCGACGAGCTGGTCGCCGACCGGCTGTACGCGGAGGTGCTGGGGTTCGCCTGGGCGGTGCACACCGAGTCCGACCACCCCATGCGCAAGGCGCTGGACACCTTCCTGATGGAGTTCGCCCAAGACCTGCGCACGGATCCGGTGACGATCGAGCGCGCCGAGTTGGTCAAGCAACAGGTGCTGACCCATCCCGAGGTCCAGACCGTGGTCGGGTCGGCGTGGGGTACTGCCAAGAAGATGCTGCTGGAGGCTGCCGAAGACCCGTCGTCGGAGCTGCGGCGCCGGGTGCGCGACGGTCTGATCGTCCTGGGTCTGCGGCTGGTCGGGGACGCGGAGTTGAGGTCCAAGGTGGACACTTGGCTGGAGGGTGCGGCCAGTTACGTGGTCTCCAACTACCGGGGAGAGATCACCACTCTGATCACTGACACGGTGCAGCGCTGGGACGCCGACGAGACCGCCCGCAAGGTGGAACTGCAGGTCGGCCGGGACCTGCAGTTCATTCGGATCAACGGCACCGTGGTCGGGGCGTTGGCCGGCTTGGCCATTCACACGGTCTCACAACTCCTCCTGTGACCCGACTTCGACGATCGGCGTCGCGCCCCAGTGCGACGCCGATCGTGCGGTCGTGGGATGACGAGCAGCACGCCGACGTGAGCCGTCTTCAGGCACGGTTGGGGAGTTCGGACTCTCCCGGTCGACCGTAGTCTGCGTATTCTGGGCAGGTGCTGCAGCTGGACCTCTGGGTCTTCCTGATCCTGTACCTGCTCGCGATCCCGGTTGGGTTCTTCGCGTTCATTCATGCGGCGCTCCAGCGAGCCGATGCGTACACCGCAACCGACAAACTGACCAAGCCGGCCTGGCTGGGCATCACCGGCGGCTCGACCGTCGCCCTGGTCCTGTTTAACCCCGCTGGATGGCTGCTGTTCTGGCTGATCGGCCTGGTCGCAGTCCTGGTTTATCTCGTGGACGTCAAGCCCGCGGTGACCGAGGTGCAACGCGGTCCGCGCTGGTGAGATCGCTGAACCCGCTGGTCGGGCGGCTGGTGCTGCTCGACCCCGCCGACCAGCTCTCCTGCTCCCGAACCCGGCAGCACAGCTGTCCGAGGGCGGCTGAGCGACTCTGCTGTCGAGTTCGGGGGAAGAGAGCATCCGGAGACGGGCTGGGGTCATAGACCTAACCCATGCACGAGCGTGCATGTATGGTGTGTGCGTGGGTGGGCACGGGCACGGGCACGGGCACGGTAGCGCACCGTCGGACCGTCGCCGGCTCGGATGGGCACTGGCGATCACTTCTGTGCTGCTGCTGATCGAGGTTGTCGGCGCCGGCCTGACTGGTTCGCTGGCGTTACTTGCCGATGCTGGACATCTGGCCACCGACGTGCTGGGTCTGGCGGCCGCGCTGATCGCCGCCATGCTGGCGCAACGCCCGCCGAATCGCCATCGGACCTACGGGCTGGGCCGCGCGGAGATCCTTGCCGCTGCGCTCAATGCCCTGGTGCTGTTGGTGGTGGGCACGGTGGTTGCGGTCGAGGCGATAGGGCGGCTGGCCGCTCCGCCACCGGTGCCCGGGGCCCCACTGCTGGTCCTCGGGGCGTTCGGGCTGGTTGGCAACCTGGCCGCGCTGGCAGTGCTCGCTCGCCGCGGGTCCTGCGAGCCCCACGAACAGCGCAGCCTCAACCTGCGCGGTGCACTGCTGGAGGTAATGGGTGATGCGCTCGGTTCCGTCGCGGTGGTCGGCGCGGCGCTGGTGATGCTGATCACCGGCTGGCGCCAGGCCGATCCAGTGGCGTCACTGGTGATCGCCGCAATGATTGTGCCGCGGGCACTGGTCCTGCTTCGTGAGGCGGCGCACGTACTGCTGGAGGGCACCCCGCGTGACGTGGACGCCGCGGAGGTGCAGCAGGTATTGCTGACCGTGCCGGGCGTGCGCGATGTGCACGACCTTCATCTGTGGACGATCACCTCAGGCCGCCACGCAGTTTCTGCACACCTGGTGGTCGACGAGGTCCGGTCGCTGCACTGCGGGGACGCGTCAGTCCTTGACACCGCCGCCGACGCGTTGCGTAACCACTTCGGGCTGACCCACAGCACGCTGCAGATCGAGCACGACGACCACGCCGAACACGAGCACACCTGCTGATTCCGCGTGCCCCGGTGCTCCGATGGGTCCCGCCGCCTAAGCCGGGCGGTTACGGAGCCACTCCAAGGTGAACCGGTACTCGGCTTCCATCAGCCTGCCGACACTGTCGGTGATGACCTTTTCGACCTTTCCGCCGATCAGTGGCAGCCCGACCTCGGCGGTGAGCTGGGCGTCGAGCACGCATCCCGGGGGGTCAGGCTCAAGGCGCATCGCCCCGCTGACCGTTCCCGGAGCGCCGTCGACGACGGCGTACACGCTGCCGCCGGAATCGGTCCAGGTCTCGGTACGGTGGATCGTCAGGTCGCCGGACAGTACAGAGCGGAGAAAGGACGGCAGCGCATCTTCAGGAACCGCCTGGTGCAACACGACGGTGACGCCGCGCTCATCCTGTTTCCGCGACACCAGCTCGGCCCGTGGCCCGCCCACCGCGCGCAGCTTGTCTTGCAGGTAATGCTCGTCGGTGAGTACTTCGCGCATGCGTTCCAGCGATTCGGGATACCGATGCTGCAGCGCCAACCGGCTGGCCATGGGGCTGAAGACTACCGTGGTCGCCCGTGATGAGCCTCGTGCGCGGTGCGGTTGACCTTGCCCCGTTCACCACGCTGCGGCTAGGTGGACCCGCCCGCCGCTTCGTGGAGGCAACCACGGCGCAGTCGTGTATCGATGCGATCCGCGCCGCCGACATCGCCGGCGAGCCGCTGCTGTTGCTGGCCGGCGGATCGAACCTGGTTATCAGCGATAACGGGTTCGATGGCACCGCCGTCCGTATCGCCAGTACGGGGTTACACATCGACGGTGCCGGCGTGTTGCACGCCGCCGCTGGACAAGACTGGGATGCAGTGGTTGCGCAGACCGTGGCGGCCGGCTACGGGGGACTCGAGTGCCTTTCTGGTATCCCCGGCTCGGTGGGTGCCACCCCGGTACAAAATGTCGGCGCTTACGGCGTGGAGCTTTCTGACCTGCTCTGGGAGGTGGATCTCTACGACCGTCGATGCGGCGCGGTGCGTACGGTGCCGGCGGCGGAGTTGGGATTGGGCTACCGGACCAGCGTGCTCAAGGGCTCGGATGCTGCGGTGGTGCTCGAAATTCGGCTCGCGCTGCACCGCGACGGACTGTCCGCGCCGATCCGATACCCCGAACTGGCTCGTGCGCTCGACGTCGAGGCCGGCGCCCGGGTGCCCGCGAGGCAGGCCAGAGTTGCCGTGCTGGAATTACGCAGACGCAAGGGGATGGTGCTCGACTCCGACGACCGCGACACCTGGTCGGTGGGATCCTTCTTTACCAATCCGGTGCTCGACGCCGCGCACGCTGCTGTGGTGGTCGAGCGGATCCAGGCGCGGTTGGGCCCGGAGATAGCCGTGCCGCAGTACCCCTGTGCCCCGACTACCGGCTCGGCCGGCGCTGATCTGATTGCCGGCTCGGCCGGCGGCGATCTGATTGCCGGCTCGGCCGGCGGCGATCTGATTGCCGGCTCGGCCGGCGGTGCGCCCG
>JALZCN010000266.1 GCA_030863045.1 Actinomycetota bacterium
CTGTCGAACTCGGCGACGACAGAGCGGGTCATCATGAGAACATCCACATCCCCTGCAGGGCGGACGTGGGCGGGGCGGTGGGACCGCCGGTGCCTTGTGCGCTTCACACCGTTGTGAAGCGGGTACCCACCGAGCATCGCTGGCCGGGACGGCCGGGCAAACCCTGAAGTGGGCCGAGCACAAGGAGGGCGTACAGAGTGACCCCGCAGACCGAAGTCGGCAACGCGATACGTGCTGAGGCCGAGAAGTACCGGCAAGACTCAGAGCAACCGCTGGGCAATTATGTACTGATCATGACCGTGTTCGCCGGCGTAGTGGGCCTGGCCGGCCTGGCAGCCGCACTGACCGGGCGCAAACTACCCCGCCAGATCGCTCCTTACGACCTGGCCCTGATCACCGCAGGAACGCACAAACTGTCTCGCACTCTGAGCAAGGCCGCGGTCACCAGCCCGCTACGTGCCCCGTTCACCCAGTACCGCGGCACCGGTGGCCCCGCTGAGGTGATGGAAGAGGTGCGTAACGACAGTCCCCTGAGGCATACCCTCGGCGAGCTGCTCAGCTGCCCCTTCTGCCTTGACATGTGGCTGACCACCGGCTTCACCGTCGGCCTGTTGTTCGCGCCGCGGTTCACCCGCGTGGTAGCGACCACCTTCAGCGCACTTGCCGGCGCGGACTTCCTGCATCTCATCTACGCCCGCCTCCAGCAGGCCGCCGAGGGTTGAGGGCTAGATCAGCGGGCGTCTTGAAAGGTGGGCGCCCGGTACGTGGGTAGCCGATTCGAGTCGATCGTAAGGAGGCTGGACGTCCATGGGCAAAGCCGACGAAACCAAGGGCAAGCTGAAGGAGATGGCCGGGAGCGTCACCGGCAGCGATGACCTTCGGGAGGAGGGCCAGGCGCAGCAGCACAAGGGCCAGCAGGAGCAGAAGGCTGCGGAGGCGCGCGCGACGGCCGAGGAGCACGAGCGCAAAGCCGAAACTTTCAAGCGCGCAGAGCGGAAACACCAGGGCACCTGATAGGACGGCCCCGACGGCCCCTGGCAGGACTGCGGGGGGCCGTTCACGTTCTGGACGGGGTCATGGGTTGCCGGGCTTGCCCTGTGTCGCCCAGCACCCACGAAGTTGCCCATTGATCATACCTACCCAGCCGAGCTACCACTTGGGCGCCTGGGTCGGTCGTTGAACGCCGCAGCGGGCGATCCGGCGCGGGCGTTGCCACCGCAGTTGTTCAGCGGGTGTTGTGGAACTCCACGCTCCAGGTCCATTCGCTGTGGTCCTCGGCGTGCCACCACGCGGTAAGCACTCCCACCTCTCCGCCGGGCAGGATCACCAGCCGGCCGAGGTCGGATTGCGCGGGCCACCCGTCCTCAAGCCGAACCTCCGCGCCGACCCGTACCAGCCAGCACATCGGTCCCGGCTCGCGTCGCTCCAGCTCGCGGGTGGCAGCGAGCACCTCGCCGTCGATCGTGCGGACAGTGACGTCAAGACGTGGTGGGGCGGCGTGAACCAGCACCCGGTTCTCGGCGCGTTCCCCGGCGAACAAGGCGCGGGCAAAGGAAATACCGGTGGCACCCGCGCCGGGATACCACAGGTCCCATACCTCGTCGCCGGGCCGCCCACCACGCACAGTGCTTGAACCCTCCTCGCCGTGCCCGCCCGATCCGCTCAACGTCGTCTCCTTTCCCTTAACTCCCGGACCTGTGCCACAGCTTGGTGGCGTCGGAGCGACCGAATCATCGCAGTAGTTGGGCCACGTCGCTGGATTCAGGGCCTGGCTCAGACCACGGGGACACCGGCCGTTCAAGGGCCTCACCGTCGATCACCAGGTCGACCCGCTCATTGAAGAAGCAGAGAAGACCGCGAATCTTCGGGTTTTCCGGGATCGGATCCGGGTAGCTCCAGGCGGCGTCCGGCACGAGCGTCTTACCGACCCGGAGCGACCAGTAACGGGCCTGTCCTTTGTAGGGACAGACCGTCACCGTGTCGCTGGCCTCCAGGAGTTCAGTGCGCACGTCCTCAAAGGGCAGGTAGTAACGGGTCGGCAAGCTGGTCTCGAAGAGCAGCAGCGGACGGACGCTGTCAGCCACCTGCTCCCCGGCGACGAGCACCTGTACGCGGCGCGAGCTGTGCAGCGTGTCGACGCGCTTGTAAGGGTCGCGAGCGTGCATCACCACCCGCTCGTCCTCTTCGTACCACTCCAGCTGCCGCCAGGAGAACGTCACATGACCGTCGAGGGCAGCCATGGTGCCCGTCGGATTCTCGTGCGTCCACGCCGCACCTTCGACCCGCTTTCGACCCGCGCGGACCGCCCACGTCCGCTGTCCGCCGGGGCCGGTTGTCTCGTCTACAAGAGCGCCCGGGCGCACGTCTTTGTTGGGCAGGTAATAGGTAGGCAGGCCTCCGGTGCCGTACTGAATCAGCAGCTGGGCGCGGTTGCTGTCGGCGACGATCTCGTCCCCGAGCCGTACCCGGATCCGGCGCGGCGTCGGTTCGACGAAGGGATTGGGAATTGGCATGCTGCCCACTATGTCCGCAGCGCGGTAGCTGTGCACTGAAGAAGGACGTGGACGAGTCGCCGTACTCGCGGGGCACCCGGTGACCGTCGGCTGTGATCACGTGGTTAGCAGGTTGATGCAGATCTACGCGGCCATCTGCGCGAGTAGGGTCCGCAGCCGGCGGACCCGGTCCGCATCGACTTCACCGCACCGCAGGTCGCGACCTCACACAGGCGCTAGCTGTCGCTTCGGCGCCACCTGCTGCGCCGAGTACTGCCGCGCGTCAATGAGCGCAAGCTGCAAGGTGACCCGGGCGATCAGCTCGGTGTCGTCGCTGACGGTCACATACCAGATCGAACGAGAACCGGCCACGTTCGTGCAGACCGCGGAAATGAGTATCCGCGCGCCGAGCCCAGCCGGAACCACCTGCGTCACGCTTGCGCTGGTGATGACGGAACAATTGCCGAGCTCCTCCATGGCCGCCAGCTCGCACCACTGCAGCAGCCGTGTGGTGGCCAGCACCGGTGGCTTTTCCAGGCTGGGGTAAAGGGTGGTGGCGAGGTCGTCGTGGGTGACGCGGTGGGTGACGGTGCGGCGCGCGATCACCATCTGACGCTCCGGATCGCGTCGGCGCGCAAGCAGGGCCTCAGGGCGGGGTCACGTAAATCGTGCACGGCTGGGTCAACGGCGACCTGCCCACCCAGTCACTGGTCCAGTCGGGTGACGTTGGGAGGACTAGCGCGGCGCGGCGGCGCCACGCGGCTAGCTAGGTCATCCCAGCGGTCAGTGGGGTGTGGCTGCGACCGGCGAAGAGCCATCGCGCGACCTGATCGCCGGCCACAGCGTCGACACGACACGCTCTGGCCAGTCCGCCGGGACGTCTCCGGTGCCCAGATAGTGCGCGTAGAAGCTGCGGCTACCTACCGGTGGTGGTGGCTGATGCCTGCGGCGTCGGCAACGAGGCGGCTGCCAGCGGTCACTGAAACCTTGGCCTTCGCCGGCAGCTCGCTGCAGACTGACGTCCGGACCATCAGCCGGCTGTTGCCGGGCGAGCTGAATTCTGGCGGGGGATAGGCTCGACGATTGACACGTGTTTAGCGGGAACGGAACTGTCCGAACAGCTCGTACATGAACTGCGCGCCCTGTTGGAGTGCATCGGCCCGCACACGTTCGTCGTTTCCGTGCATCCGGTCGATGGTGTCGTTGTCGACCGCGTATGGATAAATGCCGTAAACCGGGATGCCCCGCTGGCGCCAGACGCCCCCGCTGGTGCCTGCCTCAAACAACCCGGGCACGGCCACAGCCTGAGGATAGGTGGTGGCGACCGCCTGCTGCCAGGCGCGGAAGATGTCGGTGTCGATCGAGGATGCGGGCATGGTCATCGCTTCCTCCAGCCGTGCCAGCACTTGCTCGTGGGCCTCGTCGTTGCGAGAGCCCTTCAGCCGCATCGTGATCTGGGGATCGTTGATTGCCGTGCGCATGTCCGCCAAAGTCTGCGCCACGCTGGGACCGCCAGGGATGAACCGGACGTTCACCTGTGCGGTGGCGCTGCCGGGGATCACGTTGACCCGGTACCCAGCCTGCTGAATGACGAAGGACAGGGTGTGTCGCATGAATGCGTTGTGCAGCGCGGGATAGGGGCTGAGCTGCGCTACCAGCGCGCCCGCCCGGTTACGTTCGTCCTGCCTGGAGGCGCCCAGCATCAGCCGTACCGCGGTGGCCAGCTTCGCGTTCTCGGTGCGCTCGGCCAGCGCTTCGAAATGGCCGCGAGTGATGTCGCTGATGAACACAGCGGGCTGGTAGTCGGACAGCCGAGCAAGGGCGCGATTCAGGCGCACGATCGCTGCGTCGGGTAACGGCTTGGAGGAATGCGTGGTCGTTCCCTGCGCGCTCAGCTCGACCAGAGCGCCGATCTTGTCCTGCCGCGTCAGTGTTGCCATCATCGGCGTTGTGCCGTCGGGTCGCGTCAGGAGCCAACCACCCTCGGTGAGCACTACACCTGCGTCAATCTTGTCCCAGTGCCGTTCGGCCAGCCATCTCGCGCCGTGCGGACCGGCCTCCTCATCGCAGTCGGACAGGAAGATGATGTCCCGGTCGAAGACGGCGCCTTCGCTGCGATGGCGCAGCAGCGCACTCATGAATGCCGCGTTGGCCCCCTTCATATCCAGCGTGCCCCGTCCATAAATCCACCCGTCTTTGATTTCGCCGCTGTACGGGTCAACGCTCCAGCGATCCCGCTCGACGGAGACCACGTCGGAATGCCCCAGCAACAGCAACGGTCGCGCCGGGCCTGCGCCTTTGATCCGAGCCACGAGATGGACGTTGTCCGGCTTCGGTGTGGGAATGATCTCAGTCGCCGCACCTGCGGCGTCCCACTTGGCCTTCAACCATTGCGCGTGGGGCAACGTCACGCCGCCCTCACCGTTGTGCGACGTGTCGAATCGCACCATGGCGACGGTGAGCGCCAGCGGGTCCAGATCTGCTGGGTCGAGACCTGCTGGGGTAGGAGCCGCGTTTGGCAGGGTCGACTCGCGCAGGCATGCGGCCGCGGCGAGCCCAGCCCCGGCCTGACCGGCGATTTGGAGCATCTGACGACGGGTGTATCGGGGCGCCGGGGTCATTGACTGCTTCCCTCGCTCAGCAGAGACATGCCGCCCCGTTAGATTACTTCCGGTCACCAGACCCCTTCATCACGTGCGATCAACTCCGATGTCACGATCTTGACGATGTCAAGATCGATGCAGGCTTAGCCGTGGAACGGTGTGAAGGGGCCCAGCTCGGCGGCCATCCGACCCACGGCGGTGAACAGTGGCCGGCGGGACATGCCCAGGGCTCGAGCGGTCCGTGCCATCCGATGCTCGCCGAGCACGAGCCGGGCTCCTCTCGTCCGGACCCGCAGGCCCGACAACCGGAGCCGGAATGTGCCGTGGAGCAGCTCACCAGTGCCTGGCCCCTCTGGCCGAATCGCCCAGAAGGCTGCCGGCGCGGTGACCGGAACCGGGACGCGGAGGCGGCCCGCGTCGAACGCGGCGGTGAGGATCAACTCCGTGTTGTCGTACAGGTGCACCTCCGCCCGGCTCCGGCGGGAGGTCATCGTGCTGCGGGCCAGCCACTTAGGCAGACCCCAGATCGTGCGGCCGGCCTCGAGGGTGAAGGTCTGGGTGACGGGCAGTTCGATGGTGTAGGCCCCCATCACCCCACGCCCAGGGCCGCGCACCGCGACCATCAGGCCCACTTCATCGTAGGCGCCGAGGTCACCGTCGTGGTATCGCGCAAAGAACAGGACGGCGATGCCACGGCCCGCGACCGTGAGCGGTTGGAGACGGTCGTCCGTGACCGCCGTGCGGGCGGCCGCGGCCGAGCAGCAGAAGACCGAGGCCGCGACCGTTGAGTCCCGAATCGTTGCGGGCAAGGTGACGGTGCGCCCCTGGATATCCCAAGCGTTGTCGGCGATGCGCTGGGTCATGGCACTTCCTTCCTGGAGCCGTGGGCCACGGCGTCGCAGCGACAGTGGATTACGCCCGTCACGAGCAGCGTGGCGGCGGGCGCCGAGCCGGGCGAGTAAGTACAACGTGACGAACACCGCCACCAGCAGTCCGGTGACCAGGAAGGCTCGGGCACTCTGCGTGGTGAACAGGCTAGGCTCACGACAATGCCAGCACCGGCAGCATCGTCGGTGCTCGGTAGTGGTCGTGCTCGACGCGGTCGCTACGTAGCCGCAGACAGCACACGTTCACCACCACGAACACCGCGAGCAGTGCCACGACGGTGGTGTTCGCGAGCTGCTCAACCGCTGCGCTCATGGCGAGCATCCCGGTCAGCGCCACGGTCGTGATCACCGCGATGGTGGGATTGGCGCGGCGGTCGAGCCGGCCAAACAGGGCTGGGATCGTCTGCTGCCGCCCGAGCCCGTAAAGCAACCGGCTTGCGACGACGAGGTTCAGCAGCCCGTTGTTGCTCACCGCGACCAGTCCGATGACGGTGAACAGCTCACTCGGCAGCGGCAGCGGGCCGCGCTCAACCACGGTGACGAGAGCGGCCTCGGCGGTCGCGAGCTCTGCGGGCGGCACCACCGTCACCGCAGCAAGAGCGACCAGCACGTACACGGCCCCAGCCACCGTGAGCCCGCCGTAGAGCGCGAACGGGAACGCCCGCGTGGGGTTCCGGGTCTCCTCGACGAACTGGTTGGCCTCATCGAATCCGGTGAACACGAAGACCGCGAGGCCGGCGGCGCCGATCAGCGCGGGCAGCGGCGAGGCGTCCGCCGGCAGTGCCACGGCACGGCCGAGGCCGCCGGTGCCGGCGACCACTGCAGCCGCTCCGACCGCCACCACAAGTAGCAGGCCCAGCAGCTCCACCACGGTGAACACGACAGCGGTGCGGGTGGACTCCGCGATGCCCCACAGCGTCACCACACCGGCGAGCAGCACGAAGCCGATCACCGCCGGCAACACGGGTACGTCGACCAGGGTCGCGAGATAGCTGCTGGCGAATGCGCGCGCCGCGGTGGCCGCGCCGGCGACCACGGCGGTCAGCACGAACACACCCACCAGGAAGGTCAGCAGCGGACGGTTGAACGCCAGCCGGACGTACAGCGCGGCTCCCGCCGTCCGTGGGTACTTTGTCGCCAGCTCGGCGTACGCCGGGACGGTGACCCCGGCTAGGGCGAGTGCGAGGGCGAACGCGGCCCACGTGGACCCTCCAGCCCGCCCGGCCACGCTTCCGACGAGGGTGTAGATGCCCGTGCCGAGCACGACTCCGAGTACGAGGAACAGCAGTACCGGCGGGGTGATGTGGCGGGTGAGTTCTGGCTCTGCGATCTCCGCCCGGTCCCGCTGCCCCCGTTCCACTGAGCCTCCTGCTTCCTGAGGACGCGGCCGCGCGCCGGATCAGCCTCAAATCGCCGGCAAACGCCACATGATTTGATGGCGAGC
>JALZCN010000284.1 GCA_030863045.1 Actinomycetota bacterium
TCCCAACGCCGCCAGTCGACATCGCGGAAGGACAGGCCGAGCCGGCGCACCACGTACGCGTCGAGCCCCTCGCGGTGCAGCACCTTGGGGATGTCGTAGATGCTCGGGGCGTCCGGCGCGGCGATCACCGCTTCCCGGTCGACGTCGCAGTACAGCGACAGCTTGTGCTTCATCTTGTCCGGGATCTCCCGGTCCGACCGGCAGACCAGCGCGTCGGGCTGGATACCGATGTTGCGCAGGGTTGCCACGGAATGCTGGGTCGGCTTGGTCTTCAGCTCGCCGGAGGGAGCGAGGTACGGCACCAATGAAACGTGGAGGAAAAAGCAGTTGTCCCGACCGACGTCGTGGCGCACCTGCCGGGCCGCCTCCAGAAACGGCAAGGATTCGATGTCCCCCACCGTCCCACCGATCTCGGTGATCACGACGTTCGGCGGACGGTCGTCTTCTCCAGGCTCGGACATCGCCAAGATCCGAGACTTGATCTCGTCGGTGATGTGCGGGATGACCTGTACGGTGTCGCCGAGGTACTCACCGCGACGCTCCTTGGCGATCACCGCCGAATAGACCTGGCCGGTGGTGACGTTGGCCTTGCGGCCCAGATTGCGGTCCAGGAACCGCTCGTAGTGCCCGATGTCCAAGTCGGTCTCGGCGCCGTCCTCGGTGACGAAAACCTCGCCGTGCTGGAAGGGATTCATCGTCCCTGGGTCGACGTTGAGATAGGGATCCAGCTTCTGCATGGTCACCCGTAGCCTGCGGGCAGTCAGTAGCTGACCGAGGCTGGACGCGGTAAGCCCTTTGCCCAGCGAGGAGGCGACACCTCCAGTGACGAACAGGTACCTGGTTGGGCGGACAGGCTTGACCAAGACCTTCTCCCGTGGTCCGGACCGGTCTTGCATCGGCGACCGGTTTACTGCAGCTAGTGGCACGTCACCAACCACCTGGCGGCACGCCACCGACCACGGAACCCCACGGTAACACTACAGGCGGTGGCCTTGATGCACCGCCTCGCCGGTCAGCCCTGGATAGCGGGAACCACGGCCTGCGCGTTGCCGCCGGTACCGTACCGCCCAGCCCGACCTTGCGCTTGTTCGGCCAACGCCAGGACTGTGACCACCCGTCCAGCCGCCGTGCTCACGTCGTCAACGGTGGACAGCACGGAGGACGCCGCGGTGTCCGCCCGCACCACACCGATTGGACCATTGCCATCGGCGGACCCTGGCCTACCCGCGAGCACTGCACCTCCGCCGGTGCGGTCCAGCTGGGTGGCGAACCGGCCCAGGACGCCGGCCCGATCCCCGCTGCTGTTACCGCGAGTCTCGCCTCCGGTGAGCACCACCACGAGCTGCGCAGGCTGGAGCTGCGGACCGACCCGGAGGAAGCCGCCGTCACCGAGCCCGGCGAGCACGGCGGTGGTCTCCGTGGCAGTGGCCTGAGCCTTACCGTTGTTCGGGTTGACCAGCAGCAGTGACCCGAGCAGCCCGCCGGCCAGTGTCCCGGCGTCAGAAGCAGTCGGCAACTGAAGCCCGGCTGGCAGCAGGCGGGTGCACAGCTCGCTGAGTTGATCGGAGCGGGATGGGTCGGTGAAGGCATCGGTGAGCTGCAATTCACCGGTAACGGTGGCCCCTGCGCTTCGCACGAGCCCGGTCAGCGAATCCCGGTCGGCCGGATTGGCGTCCGCCGTGGTGACGAGCACCACGGTACGACCGCGAAGTGCGCCGCTCACGACACGCGGGCCGACCGCCGCGTCGAAGCTGTCCGCATCGGCCAATCGGGCCCGCAGCTCGTTGCGTTCTGCCTGCAGGTCACTCACCTGCCGGCTCAGCTCGTCACGGTTGGTGCTGAGCCCGGACAGCAGCCGATCGCTGATCGCGGTCGATCCGAGCACCACCCCGAGTGCGAGTGCCAAGAAAACTGCCGCGATGGAGATCACGTGGTACCGCAGTGAGATCACGTCTATCCCACTCCCTTGACCCACTCGTCGAGCAGGACACTCAACGCGCTACCGACATCGGAAACCAGCAGCGCCGCAATCACCGCGGCAAACGCGGCGAACACCATGAGCAGCACGGCGCCTGCCGAAACCCGGCTGCGGTAGAGAGCGGCGACTGCGTGACCATCCACCAACTTGCTGCCCAGCCGCAACCGGGTGAGGAAAGTCGACGGGTTGGACCCTGAGCGTCCCCGGTCGAGAAACTCATGCAGGGTCGCCTGGAAACCCACAGTGATCACGAGCTCAGCGCCGTGCGCCTCAGCCAGCAGCAGCGCGAGATCCTCTGGATTGCTCACTGCCGGAAAGGTCACCGCGCCGATCCCCAGGTCCTGGATCCGCTCCAGTCCCGGAGCGAATCCGTCAGGCTGGGCGGGTAGCACGACCTCGTCTGCCGATTTAAGGGTGTCAGTCTGCACCTGATACGGGTCGCCGACGATGAGGTGCGGTCGATGCCCTGCAGCACGTAGGGCATCAGCGCCCGCCTCGACGCCGATCAGTACCGGGTGGTACTCCCGGATGAAATGCCTGAGCGCGACCAGATCTGCGGTGTGGTTGTAGCCGGCGGCCACCACCAGCACTTGCCGGCCCCGGATCCGCACGTCGACCTCAGGCACCCCGACGCGATCGATGATCAGCGCTCGCTCGTGCCGAAGGAACTCGATGGTGTTCGCCGAGAACGCCTCTAGCTGAGCGGACAACCCGGACTTGGCCTCGATCATCAGGTCGGCGATCGAGTTGACCGTCTGCTCGACACCACGAGCCACCTCGGTGTCCCCGACGTACACCCGGCCTTCGTGAAGCCGAAGCCGACTGCCGTCCTTGATCCGCAACGCCTCCCCACCGGCGCCGTCGACGAGCACGATGCCTGCGGAGACGAGGATCTCGGGACCCAGGTTCGGGAACCGGCCGGAGATCGACGGCGCGGCGTTGACCACCCCGGCAACCCCTGCGGCCACCAGTGCATCGGCTGTCCTTCGGTCGAGATCGACCTGGTCGAACACCGCGATGTCGCCGCGACCGACGCGCCGCGCCAGCGCGTCGGCGCGGCGGTCCACCCTGGCCAACCCGATCACTCCGGGCAGCTCACGGCCGGATCGGCTGAGCAGGCCGGAGAATTTCATGCCGGTGATGGTGGCAAAAGAGCTATCCGTCGTCGCGTAGGCGCGCCGAGGGATAGCTCGGGAATGGCATTGAGTGCAATAACACTGTTACGCACTCACGACCCTGCTTTTGTCTGCCGTTGCCGACAACAGGAGCTCTTCGGCGTGCGCGCGCCCGGTGTCGCTGTCGCCCAGCCCGGCCAGCATCCTGGCCAGCTCGCCAACGCGGGCGACCCCGTCGAGTTCGCGGACCCCGCTGCGCGTCAAACCGGTTGCGAAGGTCGCCTTGTCCACCACCAGATGCCGATCGGCGTAGGCCGCAACCTGGGGCAGGTGCGTGACGACGACAACCTGGTGGCTGCGGGCCAGCCGAGCCAGCCGCCGCCCGATCTCAACCGCAGCCCGCCCGCCGACGCCGGCATCAACCTCGTCGAACACCATCGTCGGCACCGGGTCGGCGCCGGCCAGCAC
>JALZCN010000711.1 GCA_030863045.1 Actinomycetota bacterium
TGGACGACCGCATTCCGCGGCGGGCCAGCGGGGTGGCTTTGGGGGTGACCCTGCTGGTTGCCGCCGCGACCTTGCTGGTGCCAGCCGATGGGTCGCGCCTTGTCTGGCTGGTAGTCGCCATCCTGGCCGGTGAGCTCGCCGCCGCTGGGATGGTGCTGACCCGGCTGCGCCGGATGATCCGACCCGAGCGTCTCATCGAACTCCGAACCCTTGCCAGCGCGTTCATCGCCACGGTGGCGATGGTGCCGGTGGCCGCCGCCGTGTGGTGGATCCATCATGTCTACCGCGGCAGCCAGCTCAGCAACCTCGCGGTTCTCACCCTAGGTGGCCTCGTAGCGCTCGGGGTTTATGCGCTGGTGCTACGGGCGGCCATGGCGCGATCGACCAGTACGGCGTCATAACAGGATCGGAGAGGCCGGCACATGGTGGTTTCTCACGCTTATCGCATGTCCGTTGAAGCGGACGGTGCAGGTGCCCGTCCTGCTTGGGAGAGTCTCGTCGCCCATGACGAGAGCATCGCGCTCTCGAAGACACCCGAGTGGATTGACTGCATATGCAGTTCCAGTCGTTTCTCAGACGCAACTTTGCTGTTCCGGGGATAAGATGGACGGCAACTGATCCTGCCCCGCCTGCGGAACACCGGAGTTTCGATCTTGCTCGGACTATTCGAATCACCGCCGCAGGGCTGGGGTCTTGGGGCTGATGCAAGTGGTTTCCTCAGCGAAGGAGGCCCGGCGTCACCTACGCAGACCCAGGCACTGATCCAGCAGATCCGACGCCAACCCGGCCTGCGCACCCGCATCATGGTGGGCGCAGACGACGCCGCGATATGGTCATCGGTGGCTCCCGCCTCGATATACTCCACCGCCCGGACTGCGCAGGTACTCGATCTCCGCGGTGGCTTTTCTACGGTGTGGTCGAAACGGTTCACGAGTAAGGTGAGATCCAATTCCTGGAAAGCAGAACGACGCGGCGTCGTCGTGGAGTCGGACAACACTGGACGGCTTGTTCCTGTTTTCGACAAGCTGTATAGGAGCTCCGTTGACAGATGGGCTCAGGAGCGGGGTTATCCGTTACCATTGATGCGCTGGCGTGCGCAACGTATCGAGCCACAGAGCAAGTTTGCGGCAGTGGCACAGAGGATGGGCGAGCGTTGCACCGTGTGGGTAGCGTGGCGGGGAGGCGAGTCGCTCGCGGGCATTTTTGTTCTCGCGAGAGGTCCGCGGGCTACCTACTGGCGGGGTGCGATGGACAAAGAACGCTCGCGTGGCTCCGGTGCGAATGAACTTCTCCATCGATGCGCGATCGAGGCGGCATGCGCCGGTGGACAACAGAGCTACGACTTTGGCCTCTACCAGACTGAGGAGCTGAAGAGGTTCAAGAGTACTTTTGGAGCGCGGGAGGTCCCCGTGTGCGCCTATTACTTCGAGAGATTTCCTACGGCGGCTACCGAAGCGAAGTGTTACAACGCCGCCAAGCGGGCGGTAATGCGGCTCGCGCGCTCAGGCAGGTGAGCTTCCCGAGAGTGGTCTAGACGCGAACCACCGAGAACATTGTTGTCCCGGTGGTCCGTGCTACGTGAGTGTGCGCCTCAGCGAAGTGAGATCGCGACCTCCTCGAGGTGGCCCATCGCTTCTTGCAAGCCGACTTCCATGCCGGAGTTGATGTGTGCGTCACGATGTTCCTGGCGTGTGTGCTCCACGAGGATCGTGAGAGTCGTGCGCCCGTCCTGTTCGGTGAACGTCACGGTGTTCACCGCTTCCCCTTCGGGCATCCCCTCGTAGGTCTCCGTTGAGACGATACGCTCGTTGGGGATGATCTCCCGATACTCACCGTGGAAGGCGACTTCGAATCCACCGTTGGCCACCATTACATAGCGCCACATACCACCAACCCGCAGATCGACTTCAACGCTCGTGACTTCGCCCCGGTCTCCACTCCACCATCGCTTGATGAGTTCGGGCGTGGTCCACGCCTTATAGACCAGGTGTTTGGGGGCGCTGAATCCCGCGTGATCAGGATCTGCGTATCCGTCGGGAGCGTCACCACAGCCGTACCGCTACTCGCCACTTTCACCATCTCCATGCTCCGATTCCTTGAATTCCTGCAACACGGCATCCAGCCGATCGAAACGCTGCGACCACGACCGCTCGTAGCCCTTCACCCAGTCGTGGATGGGCTTGAGCGGGTGACCGTTGAGCCGGTACATCCGCTGCCGCCCTTCGTCGCGCACTTCCACCAGCCCCACCTCCCTGAGCACCCGGAGG